>CALJIY010000247.1 GCA_937973945.1 uncultured Saprospiraceae bacterium
CCATACAAAAGAATACCCGCTATTGTCAGCCCAAGCATCAAACTACGTATATTCAGTTCCAAGCCTCTGGTCATTGGACTATGATAAATATGGTTGTTTTTAATCCCTGGTAATGGAATGAAAGACGGTATAATAAAAAACAAACCACCGAGGATGCCTAATCCGATAGTCGATAGCCAATAACGCCCTGGATTTTTTGCGATAGGTCCAATACTTGATGCTTTTGTGGTATTAAGTAGCAAGCTTTTCACATCTCCATCACCCATTCTAAAATCCCACTCTGAAACGCCATCTGGAATACCATTTTTAGCTTTCGTCTCTAAGGATGTTTGTGCTTCTTTTAATACAGACTTAAGGTCGGATATAAAGGCAAAATTGGAACTGTATTTCTTCCCTAGCAAGCCCTTCTGGGTAGCAATCTCAAGCACTTCTTTTTGCTGAAACATTTTCGAAGAATTCACGGAAGATGGAGTGAGTTGGTATTCTTCTAAACCTAAGGAGAGTGTGAAAATAGCTAATGCTAAAACAAATAACCCAAGTCCTATTTTTTGAATAATATGCATATTTTTTTCTACTAGTTGGTTATTGGTAAACGAAAATTCAGATTTCTACACGCCCGCTTTTTGTCTCAAGAATTTAATAGCATTCGTCAAATTTCTTTTTTGCCTCAATTGCAAATTCTTACCTGTTTGCTTGTTGTATATGTTGACTACTTCGGATTCATATTCTTTATAGAACTCTGGATCAAAATTGGCAATTCCAAGATTTTGTAGGACCGTTTCTATGGATGTTTTTTCGTCTAGCCACTTCTCACAAACCTCGTGTCTATATCGAACACCCATTAAATTAAATCCTATTATTTCCGAGGTGTTTTTATCATAGACTAATCGAATACTCTTTCGGCCATCTTTATGCTCCCAATAAACAGACTGGTGGTTCTCTGGTGCATTCGCTAAAACGGTTCCATATACTTGGTATTCTATATCAAAAAATTTGGCAGAATTAAACCATCTTCTTGGCTGATAACTTGTTGCTTGTCCACAGATGGTATAGGCGACGGTCTCACCCATCATTTTACCCGTATACCATACGGCCTCTATTGGTCGCCTATCTGGGAGAGGGTTTTTCATTTGAGCACAATCGCCGATGGCGTATACATCTTTGACCGAGGTTTCTAATTGTTCGTTAACCACTATACCTTTTGCGATCTCTATTTCAGGAGCACTGTTTTTTATAAAGCCGACATTTGGTCGAACTCCTGCCGTCAAGCCAACAAATTGGCACTCAATAGTATCGCCTTTATTCGTAATCGCAGCACCAGCAGCGCCCGAGCCATTATCAACAATTTCTTTTAATTCTGTTTGTAACCGTAAATCAATGCCATTTTCTAAGATGTGTCTATTAATCATCGCCGATTCTTCGGCAGGTAAGACTCCATTCCAATAGCTCTTTTCTCTTACTAAAAAGGTAACAGGAATATGGCGCGAATGGAACATTTCTGCCATTTCGATACCTATCAATCCACCGCCTACTATCACTGCTTGTTTTAAGCCTTTACTAGATGCTTCCATTCTTTCCAAGTCTTGGTAAGAATACATCCCTCCTACTCGCTTCAAATCTTGCCCTGGCCAACCAAATTTATTAGGAGTAGATCCACAAGCGATAATTAATTTATCATACGCCAAAGGCGCTTGTCCTTCTAATTCAAGCTGCTTGTTAGTGGTATCAATTTTGGAAACATATGCCCGTTTGAGGTCAATCTTGTTTTTTGTCCAAAACCAATCTTCATACGGTTTGAGGTCCTCATATCGCATATGTCCCATATAGACGTACATCAGCGCGGTACGAGAGAAAAAATGATCCGTCTCTGAGGATATGATGGTAATCTTATGGTCACTCAGTTTTCGAATAAAACGAGCGGCCGTAACGCCACTAATGCCGTTTCCGATAATTGCTATATGCATATTTCTATATTTGTTTTGCGTCGGTTCCTATGATTATCAATAATCTGACTACTCGCTAAATCTATTTCACTGTGCCTTTTCGTCAATTCACTTATTATGATTTGTAAAATATGTTATTATACTAGCATATTGTCATTGTGTTCAGTAGGAGACTAGCTAAAACGGACCTGTATTTATTTTGTTATTAAAAATATAGCCCCTAATACTGGAACAAAAACATTCTAAAAAACATTAATATAAACAAGTTACCTTGTTACAAAAGAGTAACAGCTTCAATAACGGATTTTGTTTTTTAGGAGTAAAGGAAAGCCTATTTAATCAGCTTAGATTGTCCTTTCAATGACTAAAACCCGTGCAGCTTGTTAAAAACCTATTAAAATGAACTTTAATATTGCACAAAAAATGGATTTTCTCCTTTTTTGGCAATAACTTTGACTATTAACAGTAAGGTAGTACTTTTCAACAAAAAAGAATACTACTATATTGATCAGAGGCACAACAAACCGATTTAACAACAACTAATACCCATTGCATGAAGCAGACTTTACACTTAATTTTTTTTAGCCTTCTCTTCTTTCAACTACCCGCACAGGTGAGTCTCGTACTCGATGCCACCACTATTTTCCAGATTGGTACTAAAGAGGATGATGCAATTATCGCAAAAGCGACGGTAAAAAATGAATCTTCTGTAAAGAAATTGATTTTATGGCAACGCAATGTTTTATCCTTAACCGAGGGATGGGGAACAGCTATCTGTGATAAGAATATTTGTTATGATCCAAGTATTGATGCCTTTGAATTTGAATTAGAGGCAGGAGAGGAAGGGATCATAAATGTCTATGGGTATCCTGGAGGTATGGAAGGACGAGCTAAGGTCGAATTAACTTTAACAGATGCTACAGATTCTACTAATACGGTTTCCGCTATCTATGATGTGCGTTCAGAAGGCGTTGTAACTAGCACTAGAAATATTTCTAGACCAGATATTAAAATATATCCGAATCCAACAGCTCAATATATCTCTATCACAGATGCAACTGATGTAGATCAATTGATTGTTTACAATATCGTTGGACGACCAGTCAAAACGTTTAAAGCTACTTATGAGAATCAGTATGATGTTGGTCAATTGCCCATTGGTATGTACTTGGTTCGATTGGTTAACAAAAGAGAGCAAACTTTGAAAACGATCCGTTTGAAAGTCTCTTACCCATAGGTTTAGATTTTTCGCAAATAAAAAAGGCTCATTCCGTTGGAATGAGCCTTTTTTATTTGGACGTTGTCACATGTTTAAACAATCTATTAATACGCCTCTTTAATTTCCTCCATTTGTAATATATGGCGGTCGCAATGTCCAACTATAAAAGAAAGCCAGCTCCTTCCATCAAGCATCCCAAAGGCAAAATGCGGGAAACTAATCTGTTTTAAAGGCAACTCTGTAGTCCTAATAAATTCCTCCATACTAACACGGTGTACCTTAAACGCTTCAATAGCCATCCCTTTATCCACAAAGATACCTTTGGGTATAAAAGGAGCAGGCGCATCATATTTCTTACTTCTATCGTTCGTGACTTCTTCTATCTGTTTATGTGTTAAATTAGCAACCACTTCTTTTTCACTCGGTTTTTCTCCGAATTTTTGAATGCCTTTTATGATTGCCTTTTCAGATAAAATAATATGTTCTATCAGTCCCGCTATCGACCAGCGGCCATCAGCAGGTTGATAAGAGAACTGCGCTTCTGTTATAGTTCCTAGAAACGCTAGCAATCTATTTTGGTTATCGGTTAACTCTTTTAGAATTCCTATTTTATATTCGGACATAATTGTTTTATTTCAGTCTATTTCCCAACTTTCGTAATCAATTCTGCCACTACTCCTGTCCAACCTGTTTGATGAGACGCTCCAACCCCTCTACCATTGTCTCCATGAAAGTATTCATAGAATAAAATCAAATCTTTGAAGTATGGATCTTTTTTGTAGATATCATCTTCTCCGTGGATAGGTCTAACACCTGCTGCGTCCGCCTGAAACAGGCTAATTAAACGTCGAGAAAGTTCGTCTGCCACTTTTTCTAGTGTGACATAATTACCACTATCAGTAGGGCATTCTACTTTCAAAGTGTCTTCGAAGTATTCATGAAATTGTCGTAATGACTGGATAATCAAATAATTCATTGGCATCCACACAGGTCCTCGCCAGTTAGAGTTGCCTCCAAATAAACCAATCGTTGATTCGGCAGGTTCGTATTTCAAGCCAAATTCTTGCCCAGCTATATTGATTTCATAAGGGGTTTCATGGATTTTTGACAACGAACGAATGCCTACTGGTGAAAGAAATTCTTGTTCATCCAATAAGGATTTCAGCATCTGCTTTAGGCGTTCATTCGGTAAAAGAGAGAGTAAAATATCCTTATCCTCTGCCAAATCTTCTATCACCAAGTAGAGCTTATGCTCCTCTCGATATTGTCGATACCATTCTAAACGTCTTTTAAAATCAGGTAAATTTTCTAAACGAGAACGTTCTAATCTCAAAGTGGCAAACATACTAGTTAAGCCTACTAGCGAACGAACCTTTAAAGGCGTATAGCTTCCATCGGGCATTGCCAATATATCATAGAAAAAGCCATCTTCTTCATCCCATGCACCTACCCAATCTTCTCCTATTTGATTTAATGATTCTGCGATGATCACAAAGTGCTCGAAAAATTTAGTAGCAACATCTTCAAAGGTTGGATCAAACTGAGCAATCTCCAATGCCATATCCAACATGTTCAAACAGAACATTGCCATCCAAGCTGTGCCATCTGCTTGTTCCAAATGTCCACCTCCAGGGATCGGCGCACTTCTATCAAAAATTCCAATATTATCCAGTCCTAAGAATCCACCCTCGAAAATATTATTATCATTATTGTCTTTTCGATTGACCCACCAAGTGAAATTGATTAGTAATTTTTGAAAGACTCGCTTTAAAAAATCTACATCTTTTTTGCCCGTCTGCCGAGCCTCTATTCGATAGACTTCTAGGCAAGACCAAGCATGTACTGGCGGATTTACATCTCCGAATGCCCACTCATAGGCTGGTATCTGTCCATTGGGATGCATGTACCATTCCCGTAAAAATAAGATCAATTGTTTTTTAGCAAAATCGGGATCGATCATCGCTATTGGCACACAATGAAAGGCAGAATCCCACGCTGCATACCAAGGATATTCCCACTTGTCTGGCATAGAGATAATATCCTCATTGGTGAGGTGTTTCCATTTTGCATTTCTACCTCGCTTTCTATTTTTGGGTGGTGCAGGCTGCCCTGGATCGCCATTCAACCAACGAGTTACATCTATATTATAATATTGCTT
>CALJIY010000248.1 GCA_937973945.1 uncultured Saprospiraceae bacterium
ACCGCTTCTATGGTTTGATCTGCTTTGGATTTTCTATGTTGTGTTCTACTCAAATTTCTGCCAGCACCATGTGGAGCAAAACCTAAATTCGTAGCCGTCGTTTCTCCCTCTACTATTAAAATAGGCTCTGCCATATTCAATGGAATCAATCTTGGGCCTGTAATATCAGGCATAAAGCTTGCATCTAATGGCGTAGCACCTTTTGCATGATAAAACAAATCTCCTTGTTTGAAAACAAAGTTGTGTTCATTCCAAAAACGGTTTTTAGCAGTTACTCCTATTTTCGCTAATGCTGCATCGTGAATAACTGTATGATTTTGCTTCGTCCAATTTCTAATAATTTGTAAAGCTGCCCAATATGCCTGTCCATCTTCTGTATCAAAAGGAATCCAAGCATTTTTCTTTAAAGTATCCTTAGATAACTTTCTTCTAAATTTTTCCGCTGTTTTCATTCCTTTCGTATACAGTCTAGCGCCTACACCTCTAGAACCATGATGGGTAACCAACATCGTATTTCCAGATTTCTTTGATTGACCTACATACAAGAAGTGGTTCCCATCTCCTTGGGTACCAAGATGAGATCTGGCAATCTTAATCATCTGCTTATCTCTCAAATAACTGTTTCCTTCAAATGCAGCCAATAAGTCCGTAGGGAATCTGAATTGAGATGCTCTATCTCTTCCTCCTGGACCAAAATGGGTGATAGCATGTGCCGCATCCAACACTTCTTTTGGATCAATATTGCCACAATCTGTCAGCATAACAGAACAACAAATATCTGCACTATGCATACCTGGATGAATCGCATTCTTTGTTACAACTATTCCACCAACAGGAATCGTACCTGGACCACCTGTCGGGCAAGCATCGGGCATAATAGCCCCATTCACTACTGTTGGTGTTTTCATCAACTCTTCCATACTAGCAATAACCGATGCTACATTTTGCTTTTCCAAATCATTTTCTCCTTTTATATTAACCCTAAATGGAACCGCCTCTTGGTGTAGCTCCAGCATTGGTGGAGACTTAAATTGTTCAAGGTAGTTTAACATGGCTTCCTCTTCTAATTGATTACTATTAATGTAATCAATTGCTTCTTTAAACCAGGCATCTGGTCTAAACCCTAATTCAATTAAGTTATGTCCGTTTACTTTAATTTCTTGCATTTTTTAAAATTTTAAGCTTAGTCTATGGAATATCCATACATCATCTTTTAATGATAAGACAAAACTAAACCACAACTACGCAGTTATTCTGCGTAGTTTAAAAATAATTGTAAATTTGCGGTATGGCGATCAATAAAAATGCATTAATACGTTACAAGACAATCAACAAATGTCTGCAAAATAAGTTCCGCAAGTGGACATTGAATGACTTGTTAGAGGCTTGTTCTGATGCTTTATATGAATATGAAAATAGGGATATTACTGTTAGCAAGAGAACAATCCAGTCTGATATACAGATGATGCGTAGTAATAAACTGGGGTACAATGCGCCCATCATTGTCTACGAAAAGAAGTATTATAAATATGGCGAGGAGAACTACTCTATTACAAATATTCCCATAACGGATATAGACATGAGTATTCTAGCGGAGACAGTCGAAGTCTTAAAGCAATTTAAAGATTTTTCTTTATTTTCAGAATTAGGCGGCGTCATTCAAAAATTAGAAGATAAGGTAGTTAGTCAAAAATCTAACCAAGGGGCAATTATCCATTTAGATAAGAATGAAAATTTAAAAGGATTATCCTATTTGGATAGTCTTTATCAATCAATTCTTAAAAAGCAATGCTTAACGATCAAGTACCAATCCTTTAAAGCAAGAACTCCCTCTTCTTTTACTTTTCATCCTTTTCTATTAAAAGAGTTTAACAATAGGTGGTTTGTCATTGGAAAGAAAAGCAATTTGGAACCTATTCTAACCTTAGCTCTTGATCGGATTGTATCAGTAGATATTGATCCTGATACACTCTATTTTCCTAAGCCTTTTAATGGAGACGACTATTATAAAAACACAATTGGCGTAACAGTTTTGAATAATCGACACCTTAAAGAAGTTATTCTAAAATTAGATCCAAGCAATGCCCCCTATGTGCTTACGAAACCTTTTCATCTCTCCCAGCAAGTACTAGAGCAGTATCCTGACGGCAGCGTTATAATAAAAATTGAAGTGCATCTGAATTTTGAATTGGAAAGACTTATTCTAGGTTTTGGAAATTCAATAGAAGTGATAGCACCCAAACAACTTAGAAAAAAGATAAAGAATAAATTAACTGCTGCTGTAAATTTATATAAAGCTGATTGAGCATGTATTTTAAAATTCAAAGATTATGGTTTAAGGTCCTAAGAGTGACTTTTTCCAACTACACCTTTAATGGATTTAGATAATGAAAACTTAACAATACTACCTTCCCCAATAGTACTATCTATCCAAATTTCACCTTTATGTAAGGCTACTATTTTTCTGCATAGTGTTAATCCCATGCCTGTTCCCTTATGCTCTGTCCATGTATGTAATCTTTTAAACATTTTAAATATAGAATCATGGTGTTCTTTATCAATACCAATACCATTATCTTGAACTGATATTATATACTCAGAACTTAAAGTCTGGCAACTAATATTTATTACTGGTGTTTTTTCTTTGTTGTACTTAATAGCATTTTCTATGAGATTGGTAAACAACAGCGTAAGAGAAGAAGAATAGCCATTGATTATAGGTAAGTGCTCTTTACTAATTATTACTTGTGGATTTTCATTTATCAAACCATTAACTAATTCATTTAGATCAATAGTCTCTTGGGTAGTTTGCTCCAATTCTTTGATACTAGCAAAAGTAATGATGTTATCAACTAGTGTAGATAATTTCTCTGTATTATTAAGCAGAAAACCTGTGTACAATTTTAAGTCTTTATTTGAATCCTTTACAGCAATCTGTTTGCACAAATTTGAAAAAGATTCTATATTTAAGATAGGTTGTTTTAAATCGTGAGAGGCCATATAAGTAAATTCCGCTAGTTCTCTGTAAGAGTTATTTAAAGCCTTATTCTTTTCTTGAATTTCAATAGTACGTTCTTGGATTTTATGCTCCAATAAACTATTATATTTCTTTCTTCTATTTAGTGCCTTATAAAGTAGACAAGAAAGCATGACAAAAAGCAATCCAAATAACAAAGAAAATACAGTAAAATATCTTTGTTTAGCAATTAATAAGTGATCTCTTTCTAGTGCCAATTTTAGTACTTTATTTTCTGTATCTTTTTCTCTAGTAATATACCTGATTTCTAACTGATCGATCAATTTCTCTTTTTCAATACTATACAAAGTCTCTTTGAGTGCTACTAATCGCTCTTGATATTCAAATGCTTTATCAATTTGGTTGTTCTTTTTATAACTTTGAATTAAGGTACCAATGATACCTTCTAAATAACGCTTTGTAGATAAACTATCGGACAAATGTAATGCGGTAAGTGCTTCTTTCGTAGCTAATTTATAGCGTCCTTGTGATAGATAAATATCACTTTTTGTATGCGTTGCATAAATAATTCCATCTTTATAATCAACTGTTTTAGCAATATCTAAAGAATGCTCCGCAGTTGCTAAGGCAGAAGTTTTCTCGCCTAAGTTATTTTTCAAAAGCGCCATTATATTGTAAACCATCGCTATACTCATACTGTCTCTTATCAATTCACTCATTTCTATAGACTTCTCCACATAAGGCAAAGCTTTTGTATATTCCTTTTTATTAAGATGTAAGTATCCTATATTTCCGTTAGAGATCGCAATAAATCTTTTGTTTTGAAGTTCTTCAGCAAGGGTTTTACAAGTGTTTAAATATTCTAAAGCAGTATCATAATCTTTAAGATCGTTATGAACCAAATACATGTTATTCAGTTGCGCAAAAGCGGCTTCCTTCTTATCTAATTTTTGATTTATTTCGAGTGCTTGATGATAAAATTTTAAGGATTCTTCGTTCACACCCATAAAAAAATAAATCCTCCCTTTCTCGTGAAAAGCATCTGCTAAAAGAGCCTTTAAATTATGCTTCTCTGCCAAAGCAATTAACTGATCCGTATATTCTAGTGCTTTAATTTTGTTACCAAGTGTTGATTCAGCGAAGGCGAGTAAAACGAGACTATTACCAATCCCATCTATATAATTTATTTGCTGAGCTAAATCCATTGCTCCTTGAGCATACTCTTGACTTAGCTTGATATTGTTTCTTTGTAAATTCTTAGCCAACTGGATTCTAATATCTACTTGCTCCGTAGCTACTATTTGCTCGTTTAGTAAACTAATAAGACTATCCTTAGTAGTATTTGCTACTAGATTGTAAGGAAGATATAGCAATATGCTAAATAAAATAATTAGGCTAATTTTATGCATATATCATTAATTCATTAGGGATTCATTAATAATTTAGTTTTTTGATAGGAAGCTATTTTCTTTCTGCATAGCATGAACAAATGTTCTCTTCTATAAAAATATCAATTTTGGAAGAGCGGTAGATTAAAAACGAAAGTAGCCCCATTTTCTTTCTTAGATTCCAACCAGATAGTTCCAGAATGAGACTCTACTATTTTCTTACAAATGGATAGACCTAAACCTGTACCTTCATACTTCGCACGACTATGAAGTCTACGAAATGGTTCAAATACATACTCTTTAAATTCATCTTCTATTCCTATGCCATTGTCCATTACAGAAATCGCTGCATGGTCGTTTTTTATTTGACAAGCAATTTCAATAGTAGGAATAGTAGACTGATTATACTTAATGGAATTCTCTAACAGATTCTGAAATAACAAGGATAGAAACAGCTTATTACCTGAAATTTTTGGTAATTTTTCCGATTGGATAATTACTTTTTTATCTTGTAATAATTGACTATGAGATAGCTTAAATTCATT
>CALJIY010000249.1 GCA_937973945.1 uncultured Saprospiraceae bacterium
AGTCATGGAATATATTTATGAGGCGATTGGCTATAAAGTCTTATTGACTTCGGCAGAAACAGGGAAAGGAATGGAAGATTTAAAACTTCTTCTTAAAGATAAAACGACCTTAATTAGTGGACAATCTGGAGTCGGAAAATCTACTGCATTAAACACCTTAGAACCTACGCTTGATCTCCGAACAGCAGACATTTCTGATTATAGTGGAAAGGGTCAACATACGACTACTTTTGCAGAAATGCATCCATTAGCATTTGGGGGATATGTGATAGATACGCCTGGTATCAAAACATTAGCTTTCACCAATTTGGAACCGATGGATGTTGCGCATAATTTTCGAGAATTCTTTATAGCATCTAAAGATTGTAAATTTCACGACTGCTCGCATCGAAATGAACCGAAGTGCGCAGTTAAAGATGGGATCGAAGAAGGCACTATTAGTGAATTGCGCTACTTAAACTATATACAAATTTTAGAAGAAATAGAAGATCAAAATTATTGGGAACGGCATACGGATTTGTAAGTGGAGAGGTCAGACCATTTCATTGTCAGATGTCAGATCGCTGCGCTGTCAGATGCTTAATATGACGTTGACAACAAGACTAAAACTAATCTCTTTATAAATAAGATTTATATGGCATACGACGAATTTATAGCAGACCGCATAAGACGAGCTTTTCAAGAAAAGCAGGTAGCTTATGAAGAAAAGAAAATGTTTGGAGGTCTATGTTTTATGGTAGATGGAAAGATGTGTTGTGGCATTCTCTACAACAAGAAAAAGGAAACCGACTTGATAATGGCAAGAATAGGTGAGGCTGCCTCTGAAGCAGCTATGAAGAGCCCTGGCTGCCATCCTATGGATTTTACAGGTCGACCTATGAAAGGCTATGTCTTTATCACACCTGATGGTTTTGACTTGGAGAAAGATCTTCACTATTGGATTCAACTATGCATTGATTTTAATCCTTTGGCAAAGGCTAGTCGAAAGAAAAAGAAAAAATAAATTATCCAAATACCTCCAATTCCTCCACCAAACTTTCCCACTCTTCCATAGCAACTTCTAACTCTTTTTGTGCCTCCTTGTATTGCTTCATTACCTTATCTGCGTCTGCACTTTCATAAAATCCAGCGACTGCCATTTCTGCTTCTATTTTGGCTATTTTTTCTTCTGTTTGTTCGATTTTACGCTCTGCGTATTGGACACTTCTTTGTAATTTTTTTTGCTCTTGTTTTTCTTCTTTAGACAATTCTTTTGGAGCGGCGGGAGTGGTGGCAGCCTTAGATGGTTTGCTTTTTTGCAACTCTACTTGGCGCATATTATCCATTTTCCTTTTTTCTAAAAAGGCGTTAATATCTCCGATATGTTCGTAGAGTTTTTTGTCTCTAAATTCTATAGTTCTAGAGCTAAGATCTGCTAAGAAATCCCTATCGTGCGATACGACGATCAAGGTGCCATCATATTTTTGCAGTGCCTGTTTCAATACATCTTTGGAGATAATATCCAAGTGATTCGTCGGCTCATCTAATAACAATAGATTAAAGGGTTTTAACAGAAGACATGCCAAAGCTAATCTTGCCCTTTCTCCACCAGACAATACAGATACTTTCTTTTCAACATCTTCTCCACTAAATAAAAATGCGCCTAGAATATTTCTTAATTTAGTTCGCATTTCAGGAGGTGATGCATTCTCCATAACCTCAAGGAGCGTCAAATTAGGTTCCAGCGCCTCTGCTTGGTCTTGCGCATAGTACCCTACTTGCACATTATGGCCGAGTGTTACCTCCCCTCCTGTACGAGTTTCAATCCCTACTAATATTTTTGCTAAGGTGGTTTTTCCCTGACCATTCTGTCCTACAAAAGAAACTCGGTCTCCCCTGTCCAATTTCAAAGCAATATCATCTAGTACATCTAATTGACCATAACTCTTCTTTACCCCTTTTGCATCCACCACAATCTGACCTGAACGAGGCGCAGGTTGGAAGTTAATACTCATCGCTGCCGTATCCTCACTGTCGACTTCAATTCGTTCCATTTTATTCAACTGCTTTTGCATCGACTGCGCCAGCTTTGTCTTCGTAGCTTTCGCCATAAAGCGAGTAATCGTTCGTTCTTTTTGAGCAATTACTTTTTGTTGATTTTGGAAAGAGGATTGTTGTATTTCTCGACGCTCTTGGCGCAGCTGCATAAACTTAGAATAGGCCGCTTTATAATCGAATAATTTGCCTAGTTCTACTTCGACGGTTCTATTGGTTACGTTATTTAAAAATTGCTTGTCGTGCGAAATCACGATGACTGCTCCTGGGTAGGTTTTTAAAAACTGTTCTAACCAAATGATCGACTCAATATCTAAGTGATTCGTCGGCTCATCCAGTAATAAATAATCTGGCTTTTGTAATAATAATTTTGCCAACTCGATCCGCATTTGCCACCCACCACTGAATTCATCCGTTAAGCGGTGCATATCCCCATCCTTAAAGCCTAAGCCTTTTAAGACTCGTTCGGCATCTGCCTGCATCGTAGCACCTCCCATCAATTGAAACTGATCGTTGATATCTGAAAACTCCTCTAATAACTCATTATACGAGTCGCTCTCATAATCTGTCCGAGTCGTAAACAAATCATTAATTTCGGCAATTCGATCTTCTAAGGCTCTAACTGTTTTAAAAGCAGTCAGTGCTTCTTCCATTATGGTCTTCCCTTTCGGTAGAAACATTTCTTGGTGCAGAAATCCCATTGTTCCCTCATTCGGAATGGCAATCGTTCCTTCATCTGGCGTGTACTCTCTCGCTATAATTTTTAACAAGGTAGATTTTCCTGCCCCATTTCGACCAACCAAGCCTACCCGATCACTAAGCTGAATGACTAGATTGATTTTATCTAATAATACTCGATCGCCGTACTTTACAAATATATTTGTTGCTGATATCATTAATTTTCTTGTTCTTTAATTCAGTAACACGGAATTTATTCCGTATTGCAAATGCAAAAGTACTTGTTGATACGGTAAGAAACTAGAAGAAGTTAGTAGTATGTCTAAGATATAATTAAACAATTAGATAAATAACGAGTCCTATTAGAATTTCATCTAAACACATAGGCACATAGAACAGATAGGCAATATGTTCTATGTGTTTAGGTACTACAACTAATTATCTATTCTCTAAAAAGAATTATACACCAAAGTAGCCGCCACTAAATCTTCCAAGGCATGCCCAACGGATTTAAATAAGGTAATCTCCTCTTCCGTTTTTCGACCTGTAACCCGATTAGCACACAAATCAAATAAATCTCCTTGAATATCCGTCAGTTGGATCGTTCCATTCTGTAGCGGAATCACTATATCCCCGCTCTCTTTAGTCGCCCCCTCCAACACATCTACATATACGGAAGCATTTTTAACAGCCACATCATCTGCCTCTCGCATGGTAGGGGTAAATGACCCTACCAAGTCGAGGTGTTGTCCAGATTGCAACCACTCCCCTTTTACTAAAGGATCATTACTAAGCGTCGCACAAGAAATGATGTCTACTTTTTTAATAATAGCATCAATGCTTTTTATAGGTTGAATATTTAAATTAGCTAAAGCTATATCGGCTACCAGTTTCTTAGCTTTTTCAAAATTCTTTCCCCATACGTAGACATCTGTAATAGGGCGAACAGCAGCATGTGCTTCGATCAAGGCAGGCGCCATATTGCCTGTGCCAATCATTAATAAACTAGAACTATCTTTTCTGGATAAAAACTGAGAGGCTAGTGCCGATGCTGCTGCTGTCCGAATGGTCGTCAATGTTTTTGCTTCCATTTGCGCCAAGGGTGCTCCTGTCACTGCATCAAATAATAAATAGAGCCCTTGTACAGAAGGTAGATTTATTACCCCATTTTCTGGTGAAACAGTTACGACCTTTACTCCTAAATATGCCCCGCTCTTCCACGCTGGCATTAGCAATAAGGTAGAGGCTACTGCTGGTTTATTTTCGTAATGATGATGATGTCTTAGTGGAACAGTATAGGGTTCTTGAAACCCTTTTCTTAAGGCAGGTATTAATTGATCGTAGGGTAGAATTTCTTCAATTTGCTCTTTAGTGAAATTTCTTAGATTCATTTTTAATGTACAACAACAAACGACGTTCTTTTTACAAAAAACGTCGTTTGTATATTTAAAGAATAAAAAATAATCCTCAAATACTAGGAAGCCAAGACCTCCCCCTTCACTGCCACAATCTTTTTCAATTTCTCTATTAAAAAATCTATTTCTTCTTTCGTGTTATAATGAGAAAAAGAGAAGCGAACGGTCTTTCGATCCGCGGCTGCATTCACTGCCATCAATACATGTGAGCCTTTTTCTGCACCAGAACTACAAGCACTTCCACCTGAAGCACTAATGCCATGAATATCCAAGTTCATCAACATCAAATCTCCTTTTGGAGAGGGTGGAAAAGAGACACTTAAAACAGTGTATAAGTATCGTCCATCGTAATCGCCATTAAATCGTATATCTTCAAAAGTCGCTAATAATTGTTCTTTTAGATAAGCACGAATAGATTCTATATGCGCATGTCGTTCTTCTAATTGCTCTACGGCCAATTCTAATGCCTTAGCCATTCCGACAATGCCATAAATATTCTCTGTCCCTCCTCTCATATTTCGCTCTTGCGAGCCTCCTTCTAAATAGGGTTCTATAGGTGTATCTCCATTAATATAGATAAACCCAACGCCTTTTGGTCCATGAAATTTATGGGCGCCACCCGTCAAGAAATTAATCTTTGTTGCTTCGACATCGATTGGGAAATGTCCCATCGTTTGGACGGTATCAGAATGAAATAAGGCATCATAGGTTTGACACAATTGACTTACACGCTCCATATCCATGACAGTCCCAATTTCATTATTAGCATGCATCAATGTCACCATTGTTTTCTTATCACCCTGCTTTAATAAACTTTCTAACACTTCGTAATCTATTCTACCTTTAGCATCAATCGACACGTAGTCAATATGAACTCCATTTCTTTTTTCTAAACTTTCCAAGGTATGCAACACACAGTGGTGCTCCATGTGCGTGGTGATAAATCGCGTCACCCCTAAATCTCTTACCGCACATTTCAATGCCATGTTGCTAGATTCTGTACCTCCTGAGGTAAAGAAAATTTCGCCAATAGAAGCATTAATACAATTAGCTATGGTCTTTCTCGCTTTTTCTATTAAAGAACGAGCCGTCCGCCCATCTCGATGAATAGAGGATGGATTCCCATGTGTCTCTTGCATTACTTGCGTAATAATGTCTATTACTTCTGGAGCAATGGGGGTGGTTGCTGCGTTGTCCAAATACACTCTCATAACTATTAATTTTAGAAGTCAGAACGTTCACTATGTTGACTGTCAGGGATCAGTAGTCAGATTTATGACGTTGACTATATCTCTATTTTTTGATTATACCTATGCTTCCAGACAAATGTATGAAGATTCCTTCATTAATCATTGTACGGAATTGCATATTTACTAATTCGTTTTTTCAAACCACTTTTTGGCTACTTCTTCTGCTTTTTTATTAGTTGGTGCAAAGCCAGTGTTGATAGGTCCTTTATACTCTAAATAACTTGGCCATTTCCACCAAAAAATCCCTTTATACCAATCTTTATTATGGACACCTTCAAATATAACTTCGTAGGCTAGTGCTTGGCTTTGTTCATTAAAATTACGTCCTTGATCATCTTCGTGTGGATCTTTCCAAGTGCCATCCACACTTCTAAAACCTATTTCGGTAAACACTAAAGGCTTCTTGAAACGTGCTGTAACCTTTTCTATTTTTTGGATTACTTTCTCAAACCCCTTCTTTAATGTTCGCTTACTCGGTTGCGCTTCTTTACTTAGTGGGTAATAGCAATTTAATCCAATAAAATCCAACATATCCCAAAATTGTAGTTGCTCGAATTCTGTTCCCCAATTAGCTGCATAGGTTAGTGGGCCATTATAAATACCTCTTATTTGTTGAATCAAATGTCTCCATTCTTTTTCCTTAGCTAAGGTAGCTTTAGAAAATTCCACCCCTATACAAAGGCTATCGAATCCATTAATTTCTGCTAGCAAAGCGTAATGTCGCATCCATCGATAATAGGCATCAAAGAAAATACGCCAATCTGCTTCAGAAGACATTTGGATATCCCCTGGCCAACTCCCTCTTACCCATATCTGTGGTTTCAGCATGGTATGCATCCCTAGTTGTTGCGCTTCAAAATGTGCAAATAAGACCGATTCATCATTCTCTCCACCATCTCGATGTTCTATTAATAATTGTCTTGGTTTTCTCGGATCCCGCATAAAAGAATACGGGACAATGCTGACTGCATTAGAATTGATACTTGCTAATTGTTCCAAGCTTTCTTTCGCTAATTGAGATCCATATCCATTATATATCCGATAGCCTTCATGCGCAAAATTGAAGCCTTTTAGCGGAGTGCCAGATATTGATCTTTTATTCCTAACTATTTCAAAATCACTGTATTGCTTCTTTAAAAAATCATCCCATTTTGGTTTTAAAATAAGGAGCTCTTCTTTCGTCCATTTTCCAAATTTTTTAAGAAAATCCGTCTGACCAAAATGACCTATTAAAAAATCAACAAACACGCCCGACATAGCCCCCATTACCAATGGAGATTCGTTTTGATAAACTTCTTCATTTAATAATTCTTCTAGCGGTGGTAAATTATTGGACAGATACAATTGACCACACCAATAGGCATATCCTCGCTGCTGCCATTTCTTTGTGAAGTGTTTGGACAATCCATCCTCTAATGCCGTAATAGTAGCCTTTGGTAATAACTGTCTAATCAATAATTTATGCTCTATCGATAATTGGTTCCCTTGAAAATGTTGATTTTGGACGATGCACACGCTATTCGCTTCTTCTTCAATAGAAACTGTTTTGATTGTCTTTTTCCGTAAGGCTTTTTGCTCTATAGAAGAATAGATATGGTAATTGATAGGTACTATTTTTTTACTATTCCCAGTAAATACCAGAAGTGCTTCTAAACTATTTTCACATGCCGTCGCAATTTCTTTTACATCTGTTTCATTCAAGACAGAATTATGGGTAATAAATCGAAAATGAGGCGTTTGTAGCACGGTATCAATCACGTCTTTACTAAGATCTATTTTCAAAGGCGCAGGTCTTTTCCATGTGCTAATAGGAGGAGCTTTAACCGCTGTAGATTTTGGAGACAAACCACTAGATTGACAGTGAGCTAAAGAGAAAAATGCTATCAAAAAAATAGACTTTTTTAGAAATATGCTTAAAACAGTCATATATTTGGAGTGATATTTGAACTAAAATACGCAATCATTTGCTTCTTTTAAAAAAATCCCATTATTTTGGATTTATATTTAGAAGTTGATTCAATAACTTCCAAATTAATAACAATAATATGTATACTAAAGTACTTACAAATTGGTGGCAAATTAAATTACTCCGATCATAGAGTGATTCAAGTTCCCTTTGTATTTACAATAGTAAAAAGCGGCTTGTCGATTATCACTCGACAAGCCGCTTTTTTTTGTAACACGGAATTTATTCCGTACTAGACTATTTGCGCTATACTTGATAATTGTGCGGAATAAATTCCGTGCTACAAAGAAACCATTAACATGACCTCTACAGAAAGAAAAATTCGCCTTTTAACAGTTGTAAAGAAAAGATTAGCTGATACGTTGACTCCTGTAACACTTTATCTTCGCTTAAGAGATCACTTCGAGCAAGCGATCTTATTAGAAAGTAATGATTTTGGTAGTGCAGAAAGTTGTTTCTCTTACTTAGCTGTAGATCCTATCGCTACTTTCAAAGTACAGAATGGTATCGTGTCCAAGACCTACCCAGATGGAGAAACGGAGAAAGATACTTTGGTTGATTTTACAAGTGTGCCTACGCTATTTCAAAATTTCATTGATCAATTTGATCCAGGAGAAATACAAGAGGCAGCAGTCAGTAATGGCTTTTTTGGCCATACTTCCTTTGATGGGGTCCAGTATTTTGATACGCTAAAATTCGATCAATCTAAGCGTCGATTTGATACCCCTGATATTAATTATTCTTTATATCGGTTTGTTTTAGCCTTTAATCATTATAAAGATGAGTTGTATATTTTGGAAAACATTCCAGACGGTATTAGCCAAATTAATACTATCGAAAAACTAATCGACCGTCCAGTCGTTAGTGATATGCAATTCAAATTGAAAGGTTCAGAAAAAAGTAATATTACAGACGAAGAATTTAGAGACTTAGTAAGAAAAGGGAAACACCACTGTAAGGTTGGCGATGTCTTCCAGATTGTCTTATCTCGTCAATTTGAACACGATTTCAAAGGCGATGATTTCCAAGTCTATCGAGTATTGCGCTCTATTAATCCTTCTCCTTTTTTATATTATTTTAATTGTGGTGATTATAAAATATTTGGCTCCTCTCCAGAGGCGCAAATGCTAATCAATGATGGTATTGCCACGGTGAATCCTATCGCAGGTACTTATAAACGAACAGGAGACCCCGCTGAGGATGCAGCAGGTGCAGAGGCATTAAGCAAAGACCCAAAAGAAAATGCAGAGCATATTATGTTGGTCGATCTAGCACGAAATGATCTAGGGCGCCACGCGACTAATGTAGAAGTAAAAACCTTAAAAGAAATTCACTATTACAGTCACGTTATCCACATTGTATCAAGAGTAGATGGAACACTAGAAGAAGGTACGAATCCTATCCAAATCTTTGGTGATACTTTTCCCGCTGGTACGCTTTCAGGTGCACCTAAATACAAAGCTTTACAGTTAATTGATCAATATGAAAATCAAAATCGTAGTTTCTATGGCGGCGGCTTGGGACTCATCGACTTTAATGGAGATATGTTGCAAGCAATTGTTATCCGTTCTTTTATGAGTATGGATAATACGCTGTACTACCAAGCTGGGGCAGGAATTGTTATTGATAGCGTTCCTGAAAGTGAATTGCAAGAAGTCAATAACAAATTAGGCGCTTTGAAAAAAGCGATTTTGGAAGCGGAGAAAATTTAAAAAAAGAAAAAACATGAAAATATTAGTCCTAGATAATTACGACTCTTTCACCTATAACTTAGTGCAATATGTACAAGAAATCGTAGGTCATAAAATAGATGTTTTTCGAAATGATGAAATCTCTTTAGAAGCGGTTGATCAATATGATAAAATCATCTTATCGCCCGGTCCTGGTTTACCCAAAGATGCTGGAATTATGCCTGAGTTAATCAAAAGATATGCTCCGACTAAACATATTTTTGGTGTCTGTTTAGGACATCAAGCTATTGGAGAAGCTTTTGGAGGAACTTTGCATAATATAGAAAAAGTATATCACGGGGTAGCCACACCCATTAAAATAGTAGATGGTAATTCCTTAACTTTTAGAGGTTTGCCTGCTGTCATCGAAGCTGGACGTTATCATTCTTGGGTAGTAGAAAAACACAACATTCCCGATTGCTTTCAGATAACCGCCGTAGATGAACAAGGCGTTATTATGGCAATGCGTCACCGCACGCATAATGTACGTGGAGTGCAGTTTCATCCGGAATCTATTATGACACCTACTGGAAAAACCATGCTTAGGAATTTCTTGTTTCAAGAGGAAAAAGTACCCGAATTGTTAGTGTAGGAAGTAGGAAATATATAATCTACCAGTTCTGCAGCTTTATTTTGCCTTTCTACTCCATTTTTTCCGCCTTGTAGAAGAACAAACTAAAACTACATTTACTGTTATCTTATTCATTTCCTACTTCCTAGGCTAATTGACTTTATTATTAATAATACCTATATTAGGAATATAATATAGTCTTTCCCTCTAAATGCCCGTCCTTTGTTATACAAAATTCACCGAAAGACACGTTCTTATGTGAAACATATAACATTTAGGAAGGGCTTTTTTATTAAAAGAACACATCTAACCTTCTATACAATCGGCAACCAATGAATATTTTTTAATAGACTTGTTATCCTTTAAGAAGTCTAACAGCTAAACTAAAGCATGCAATTATTAAATTTTCCGAAATATCTCGTACTCTTGATAGGGCTACTGCTGTACAGTGGTGGGCTGGGAAATACATTGGTCGCGCAAACGAATGAAAATTTAGTTCCAAATCCTAGTTTTGAACGCTTTTCGAGAGTTCCTATAGGTTGGTTTTATAAAGGAAAAAATTTTTCAGATGTAATGAAATATTGGAATGCCCCTACTGGTGCCTCTCCAGATATTTTTGGTCCAAAAGTAATTGTCCCTAAACATTGGGAAGAAAAAGGATTTGGCAAGCAAATGGCCAGAACAGGATCTACCTTAGTGGGTATTACGTCTTATGGCTGTGAAGAAGGCAAACCACATTGCCGAGAGTATGTGCAAATTCAGTTAAAAGAATCTTTGGTTATCGGTCAAAAATACCATTTTGAATTTTGGGTAAGTAGCTTACCCAAATCTCTCCATATTAATCGTTTAGGCGCTTACTTTTCTATCGAAGAAATTCAATTAATTGACGATTCAACTATTGATGTAAAGCCACAAATAGAAGCAAAAAAAGTCCTCACTACGAGAAATGGCAGTTGGACCAAAGTTGCTGCTACGTTTACTGCAGCCGAAGAAGCTTCTTATTTAATCATTGGTAATTTCTATTCAGATAAAGAAACGAAAGTCCTAAAGCCGAGGAGTGATGCTTTAAATTATGCCTATTATTATTTGGACGATGTGCTCCTAAGAAAAGAGCAACCCATCTTAAAAGTACCTATCAAACCTGATGACTTATCCAAAACTCTTATCGAAGTAGGCCGAGTGGTTACCTTAAAAAACATTTTCTTTGAAACGGATAAATACGAATTACTCCCTCGTTCTTTTGTAGAATTAAATAAGTTGTTAGCTTTGATGAGAACGCATCCTAATATGGTTATTGAAATTAGAGGACATACCGATATTGTCGGCAACAATGATTACAACCAATATTTATCGAGAAAACGTTCTAAATCTGTTGTCCATTTCTTAATAGAACATGGCATCGAAGCCTACCGCTTACAATATAAAGGTTTTGGAAGTGAGCAGCCTACTGCTACGAATGATACGAAAGAGGGCCGTCAGTTGAATCGACGTGTGGAGTTTAAGATCATTAGTAATAGTGGGGGCATGAATTGATTAGGATGGTAGGATGGTAAGATTTTTAGGATGCTCATTGGGACATTGACTAGGATTGTTTTGGTTGGTAGGATGCTTTATCGGACTTTGACTAGGACGCTAGGATTTTTAGGATGCTGTTTGTGATTTTGACCTTTTGTTTATGTAAATAACACCTGTTAGATCTTATGTTTTTTAAAAGGCATAATTTGAATTATCTTTGCTAGGTGGGCAGAATGGTGCCTCGTAAAGTCACAGATGATACTGTAGGTCGTAAAGAGAAATATTGATAAAGTATTCATCACACCGCCAACATCCCTATCAGAATCCTACAAATCAAAGTAATCCTATAAATACTAGTCAATCTATGCACCAAAAACACGCCAAACTAACCCGCCCTAATTACGGACAATTCGCCCGAAACGAATGGGCTATTATAGGTACCCCTTGTGGAAATATTCAACAACTCGCCTATCAAATAATCGATCAATTATCCAAAAAATATAAGGCCAGTTACGTTGACGCAGATCATAAAAATGCAGATGGAGAAGAAGTCATAAATACCAAGACGGCAATGAGTTTTGGCGCACATCTCGAATATACTGATAAGATCACCCACCATCGTTTCGATACAAAGGCTGACCTCAATAGCTTTCAATTCCGACAATATTTTAACGAACAAGATATTGTATTGGTTAATGGAAATCACTTTAAGGCAAAAAAACAAATCGTTGTTATAGATCCTAAGAAAGAAAAATCTTTACAAAAAAAGTTAGATCGACTGACAGATGTGCGATTGATTTTAATGACAAAGGAAGCGACTGCTATTCCTCCTTATTTAAAAGATCACTTAGAAAATATTGATCAAATACCAACCTGTTCTTTGGAGGATCTTCCTACTATTCATCAGCTGATCGAAGCAGATATCGTTCAACAAACACCTGTGCTTAATGGATTAGTTTTAGCGGGCGGCAAAAGCCAAAGAATGGGAAAAGACAAAGGTTTAATCAGTTATCATGGACAACCACAAAGAGCGTATGTAGCAGATCTATTAGCAGAATTTTGTCAAGAAACTTTTATTTCTTTTCGTCAGGGGCAAGTAAGCGATCGTCCTTTAAAATACCCCATAATAGAAGATCGTTTTCAAGGCTTAGGACCTTTTGGTGCCATCACCTCTGCCTTTCTGCACCAACCCAATCATGCATGGTTAGTCGTGGCTTGTGATTTACCTTTATTGGATCAGGCTACTCTAAAATATTTAGTAGAAAATAGACAACCCTCCAATATTGCGACCGCCTATAATAGCCCTGTCAACGAATTTCCTGAGCCGCTGATAGCTATTTGGGAACCTAAAAGTTATCCCGTATTATTGCAATTTTTAGCACAAGGATATTCTTGTCCAAGAAAGGTCCTAATTAATTCGGATGTGCATTTAATAGATGCCCCAGAAGGGGATAAATTAATGAATGTCAACCATCCAGAAGAACTAGAACAGGTCAAAAAAGCATTAGGGAAATAATTGACGAGTTATACAAAATATACTAGTGAAAAATATAGCCATTTTTGCTTCTGGCACAGGAAGCAATGCCACAAAAATAGTAGAACACTTAGAAGGTCATCCTTCCATTAAAGTCGCATTAATTGTTTCTAACAAATCGACGGCCCCTGTATTGCAAATGGCCGCTACTAATAACATTGCTACCCTACTGCTAAAGCGACAAGAATTCTATGATACAGAAAATTTGCTGAAAGATTTTGCAGCGTATAAAATTGATTTCATAGCTCTTGCTGGTTTTCTTTGGCTCATACCTCCATATTTAGTCCAAGCCTTTCCCAACAAAATAGTCAATATTCACCCTGCATTATTGCCAAAGTATGGAGGAAAAGGTATGTATGGCATGAACGTCCATAAAGCTGTACATGCTAATAAAGAAAAGGAATCTGGTATCACGATCCACTTTGTTAATGAACATTACGACGAAGGGAATAGTATCTTTCAAGCTTCTTGCCCTATTGATCTTCAAGATGACCCCAGTACTATTCAGAAAAAGGTTTTAGTTCTCGAACATCAATATTTCCCCACCATAATTGAATCTCTACTGTTAATATAGTCTTATAACTAAGTCATTACTAGTCTTTTGGTTTGATATTTGTAACGAATAAATTTAATATGTAATGTGTTCTTATAGAGCACGGTCTATGCTATTAATTTATAAGATAAACATTATTGGATATTTTGGAGAATAGAGAAGCGAGAGCAGAGAATAGAGATAGACCTCGTTTTAAATACAACGAAATTTCGTCGTTCTATGACCGGAATACGTCTCTACTCTCTGTTCTAATTCAATGTCCAATAGTGTTATGAGATAAACTTTTCAAATCAAAAAGTATGTTACGAATAATCCCCCTTCTTTTCGCTACCCTTTTTACTTGCGTCAGCTATGGACAAGATGAATTGAGTTGGAAAAAACAACGCAAATTAGCAGAACAACAATATACCGCTGGCAATTATACTGAAGCAGCATTGAATTTTGAAAAAGCTTGGAAAAAACATCCTCAAAGCAAAGAACTCATTTTCAAAGCTGGAGAATGTTATACCCTTTTAAAAGATTTTAAAAATGCAGCTCAATCTTATAAGCATGTAAAAGGAGATACGGAAGAATTTGAGCTGGTTGGCTTAAAATATGCACGAGCGCTTAAGCAAGATGGGCAATATGACCTTGCTAAAAAAGAACTAAGTGATTTTATAGGTGCTTACCAAGGAGACGATAAAGCATTTTTAAGTCAAATAGTTAATACAGAAATACAAGGTTGCGATTTAGGATTAAAACTAGCCAGCTCTGCCAAAGAATCCACTATAGAAGTTAGGCACTTAGGAGAAAATGTAAATTCTTTGAAAACCGAATTTGCACCCATTCCTTTTGCAGAAGATCTATTCTATTTTTCTTCTACCATGAATGATGATAAAGCTTACCTATATCGTTCCCAAAAACAAAATGGTGCATGGACAAAGGCCGTCGCTGCAGAAGGTTTACCGAATTTACCTAACAAGCATTTAGCGAATGGTTCTTTTGCACCAGATGCTAAGCGTTTCTATTTCACGCTTTGTGATGCTTCTTCTAAATTAGTGTCTACTTGTGAAATTCATGTCACTAAAAGAGTGGGTTCTAAATGGTCGGCGCCGACTCGTTTGCGAGATTATATTAATGAAGCTGGATCGACTACTACCCAGCCTTGGGTGATCCATAAAGATGGAAAAGAAATACTCTATTTTGTTTCCAATAGAAAAGGGGGGAAAGGAGGAATGGATATTTGGTATACCTCTAGAGATTTAAATAGTGGCGATATTGATTTTACCTACCCTGTTAATTTAGGTAAACAAGTTAATTCCATAGGGGACGAATTAACGCCATTTTATGATGATACAAAAGGAGAATTATATTTCAGTTCTAATGGTCATGTTGGCCTAGGTGGTTGGGATATTTTTAAAGTCAGTGGATTGGAAAAAAAATGGGAGCAAGCAGAAAATCTAGGGTCGCCAATTAATTCTAGTGCAGATGATTTTTATTACGTATTAAAGCCCTCTAGAACGGGTGGGTTTTTAGTATCTAATAGAACATCGGGCGCTGAAAAAGTATCTACCCAGCATGAAGATATTTTTGAATTTGGGACCAAACGTAAGCAGCAGCAATTTTACGTAAAGGGACAGATCATGGAAAAGGAAAGTACTGCAGATATTAACAATGCCATTATTGCTTTGTATGAAATCACTGGACAAAAAGAACGTTTATTACAAACTAAAAAAGCTACTGCTAACAACTATCAATTTCCTATACTAGCAAATAGAAACTATAGATTAGTCATAGAGAAAAAGGGTTATTTAAAAAACACCTTTGACTTCAGTACCTTCCAAGGTAAACGAGCAGCTACACATGATTTTTATTTAAGTAAGTATGTGCCAGCAGTTAATTCACCAGTTGCTCAAATACAAACAGCTACTCAAAACCAGTCCTATACCAACCCAAGACCAAATACATCTACGGCAACTTATACCGCTTCTAATAATGCTAGTCCTATGGTTGTTAATCGACCACCTACTATTTCCGCATCTGCGTCTAATACAGGGGTTAGCAATCCTTATTTACAAGGTACTTATTACAAAGTTCAGTTAATTGCTGTTAATTACCACAATGAAAATCATCCTCGATATAGACATGTTAAAAATATTGCTCGAATGGAAACAGAATCTGTTCCTGAAAAAAAGGTAACCCGCGTGCTATTAGCTAATTTTCTTTCAAAGCAAGAAGCAACAGCTATATTAGAACAGGCAAAACAATATGGATTCGCAGATGCCTTTTTAGTGAAGTATAGAGATGGGCAGCGCATTGGCGCTATTTGGAAGTAGCATGTAAATATAAAAAGCTATCTTAGCCGTAATAATAACTGTGTCTTTGACAAATCCAGTGAAAATTATCAAAAAATAAAAATTAATACTTCCTTTGGTCGTTTCTAATTTTTATTTTTCTTTGAACACTGGATTTGTCAAGAATATATTAAAAAAAACAACGGCTAATTTGGAAAGAATTATAGGTAGCTATACGGGAAATAAAAAAGGCCCCTTACTCATTTGTTTTGGCGGTATACATGGCAATGAGCCCGCAGGAATTAGAGCATTAGAAGAATTATTTGAACGACTAAAGAAGGAACCACTTCATAATCCAGCTTTTGAATTCAACGGTCGTTTGCTAGGTATTAGAGGAAATTCAAGGGCCATTCAGGCAGGAAAAAGATATTTACAAAAAGATTTAAATCGTCAATGGACTAAAGAAAATATTGAGCGAATTACTGATACCGCTCCTACCCTATTAAAGGCAGAAGATTTAGAAATAAAAGAAATACTCGCCTTAATCCAATCCGAACTTCAGACTTATCAGCCTTCAAAATTAATTGTATTAGATCTTCATACCACTACTGCCCATGGTGGTATTTTTACCGTAGTAACGGACGCACCTGAAAGTATAAAAATTGGCATCGAATTGCATGCGCCCGTTATTCAGGGTCTATTGAAAAGTATTAATGGAACAACCCTTCATTATTTTAATACAGAGAATTTTCAAATTCCCACCACTGCTATTTGTTTTGAATCTGGTCAACATCAAGAGCCCTTATCCATCACGCGTGCAGTCTCTGCATTAATAAATTGTTTAAGGACCATTGGTTGTGTAGACCCATCCCATATCGAAACCAAACATGACGAAATTTTACAGGAATATTCCAATGGACTGCCAAAGCTGACTCAATTAATAAAGATTCATCGTATCCAATCGGGTGATGAATTTAAGATGCGCCCTGGCTATAAAAATTTCCAATGGTTGGAGAAAGGATCAGCAATAGCCGATGATAAAAATGGGCCGATTGTTATTGAGGAAGATTGTTTTTTATTGATGCCCTTGTATCAGAATCAGGGAGATGATGGGTTCTTTTTAATTCGGGAGGTGTAGGAAATTTTGCAGGCAAAATAAAAATTAGAATACGGAGGTACAGGGACACAGAGTTTAATGGGAACATAGAAAACACAGAGGCACAGAACACACAGAGTCAAATCATTCTCCGTGCGCTCTGTGCCTCTGTGTTCATAAACGCTTCTAGTTACACCTAACTCTCTAACTCTTAGTCTCATGATCGCGTCTGCCCATCCCCTCTCACAATCCATTTATAACTCGTTAGCTCTTCTAATGCCATCGGGCCTCGAGCGTGTAATTTTTGAGTACTAATACCGATCTCTGCTCCCATTCCGAATTGTCCACCATCCGTAAAGGCGGTTGAGGAGTTGGCATAGACTACAGCTGCATCTACATTTTTTAAAAAATAATCACAGACCGCCACATTTTCTGCAACGATCGCTTCACTATGCTTGGAGCTATATGCTGCTATGTGATCTATCGCATCATCAAGACTGTTTACTGTTTTAATAGACATTTTCATAGACAAAAATTCTGTCCCAAAACTATCGGCAGTTGCTGGATGTAATAAATCTGCTTGGTAGCTATCTTTCAAATGCGCATAAGCTTGTTCATCTGCATAGACGAGGCATTGGTGATTGGTGTCTAAGCCTGCCATGATAAGAGGCAAGTCTTCCAAGCGGCTTTCATGAATGACTAAACAATCTAAGGCATTGCATACACTTACTCTTCTTGATTTAGCATTTTGAACAATTGCTTTCCCTTTTGCTATGTCCGCACTTTCTGCTATATAGGTATGTACAATACCCGCACCCGTCTCTATGACAGGTACTTTAGAATGTTCTCTGACAAAATTTATCAGCCCTTGACTCCCTCTTGGGATAATGGTATTCACATAATCCACTGCCTCCAATATAGGTTGTAAAGCCTCCCGCTCGCTCGGAGCTAAATAAACCACTTCTGCTAAATCGTGTTTAGCTAATACCTGGTGAATAATTTTAATAATGGCTATATTAGAAAAATGGGCATCTCGACTTCCTTTCAAAACAGAAGCATTTCCAGACTTAAAGCAAAGTGCAAATACATCAAAAGTTACATTAGGCCGAGATTCAAAAACGATCCCTATTACACCAAGCGGAACCGAAGTTTTTGTCATCGCTAATCCATTTGGCACACTTCTTTGATCTAAAATCTTATTCAAGGGAGATGGTAGGTCCGCTACTTTACGAATATCATTTGCTATACTCCGTAAGCGCTCTTCATTTAAGAGTAGTCGATCGTATTTCGGATTGGCAGGATCCATACGCTCTAGATCTTTACGGTTCTCCTCTAAAATATAAGGGATATTTTGGAGTGTTAATTCCGCTACCTCATTTAAGATCGTATGAATATCTTTGTCTGATAATTGAACTAATTTCCGACTTGCTTTATTAACTTGCTTTAATTTATTGAGAATGTCTACTTTTTCTGCTATCATTAGGATTCTATTTTAAACCTTGACACCAATGGTGTCCAATTATGTTTGAAATCAATACTACATAAACTTTCCGACCTTAGCAAGATCGTATTATATGTTTACTTATTAAACAACTGCAGCATAAAAATAACTAGTATAAACAGGAAGATAAAAGGAATCGTTCCTGTTTCTAATAAAATAAGACCAAATAATTTACTATGCAATCATCAAATTTTATACCGTACAAAGGGATTACTTATCCAGAAGACGTTTCGCTTCAAAGAAGCAAAGACTTCTATGAATATATGGATCGTCGTAGAACGGTACGTGAATTTTCTGATCGACCCGTTTCCAAGGAAATAATCGACCATATTGTAATGACCGCATCCACTGCGCCGTCTGGTGCACATAAACAACCATGGACCTTTTGTGCAGTATCAAGCATGGAGATAAAGTCAGCTATCCGAAAAGCAGCTGAAAAAGAAGAATATGATAGCTATAATGGGAGAATGTCTGACGAATGGCTGGAAGCCTTAAAACCTTTTGGTACAGATTGGAATAAACCTTTTTTAGAAATTGCTCCTTGGTTAATTATCGTTTTTAAAAAATCCTATGATTTGGAAGATGGCGTAAAGAGCAAAAATTATTATGTCAACGAATCTGTAGGCATAGCCATTGGCTTTTTATTGGCCGCTATTCATCATGCAGGTTTGGTTTCCCTAACACATACGCCAAGCCCTATGAATTTTCTGCAAAAGATCTTAAATCGACCAGAAAACGAAAGAGCTTATTTATTGATTCCCGTTGGTTATCCTGAAGTAGATACGCAGGTCCCTGCTATTGATCGGAAAGAAAAAGAGGCAGTCTTGAAGTATTATTAAGGAACCGTAGCTTTATAGACAGTATATCTAAACACATAAAAACAGAAGGCTTGGTAGTAAAACTACCAAGCCTTCTGTTTTATAAACTTTGATCTTGAGCTTAATTCTAATTTACATACAAATTAAACTCTACCCGTCGATTTTTTCTTCTTCCTTCTGCTGTTTTATTCGTTGCAATAGGTTGAGTCACCCCATATCCTATGTAGCTAATTCTATTACTAGGTACTCCCCTAGATAAAATGTAATCATAACAAGCCTTTGCTCTTCTTTCGGAAAGTACTTGATTGTGACGAGTACCACCAATAATATCTGTATGGCCTGCTATACTTACCTTATATCCAGGATACTTCAACATGATGTCTGCTATCTGATTCAGCACACTATAAGAAGATGGCTTTAAGCTAGATTTATTATTATCAAATTGGACATCTTGTGCTGCTAAATTTAATAGCTCTTTTTCGTCTGATCTTAATTCTGGACAACCAAAGTTTGATGCAGGACCGAAAGTAGCAGGACATTTATCACTTGGATCTGGTACGCCGTCATTATCTGTATCTGGACAACCTCCCGCTGCTATAGAACCAGATAAACCTGGACATCTATCGTCTTTATCCGCAACACCGTCACCATCGCCATCTGGACAACCATTCGGACCCGTTGCGTTAGGACATGGATCATTCTTATCTGGTACGCCATCACCATCTGAATCAGGACAACCTTTAGACTGAACGGTACCTGCGCTGTCTGGGCATTCATCTATATCATCTGTAACACCATCACCATCACTATCTTTTTTAGATGGATCATCCATGTTATCTTCCCCATCCATTTTATCTTTATCATCCATACTATCTGGACAGCCATTATTTTCTGCTACACCTGCCTCTTCTGGGCATTCATCGTCTTTATCTGCGATACCATCTTCATCGCCATCTGGACAACCATTAACAGCACCTGCCTCCGTAGGACACTCATCCTCACTGTCTGCTACCCCATCATTATCACTATCGGGACAGCCCATTGCTAGCTTCGAGCCTACTACCTCTGGACACTTATCTATATCATCAGGTACGCCGTCTTTATCCTTATCTTTAGGCCCTGTCTTGCCTATTCCCATGATAAAGCCAACGCCTAATTCTAAAGCATTTCTATTTTCTATTGGAGAAAAACGGTAGGCAGCTTGTGCATTGATAAAAGCACGTTCCCATATATTAAAATTCACGCCCACCCCAATAGGTGCTTGGAAATGACCATCTTCCATATTCTCGATGACATACCCTCCACCAGCAAAAATATAAGGAGTTGCTGGCATTCCCTCTCTATAGAATTTGCCTTTAAATACCCCATCAATACCGACTATACTCTCGTTATCAATGTCATTCTTGAAATCAATGACACCAAATCTGATAGGTACTCCAAAATCTAGGTACTGATTCACACTTCTTAAATAAGAAATTTCATATCCTGTGGAAATATTATCTATGGTAGCGCTTTCTCCTTCGTTCGCACTATAATAATCTAAAAAGAGGACCTTAAAGCCTAATGCATTGGGATCAGCAGGCGTTTGGGCATTGGCGGAAAAACTTCCAGCTATTAGTAAAATAGCCATTGCGAAAGCTATTATTCTTTTTCTCATGCTCGGTTAATGGTTTGTCATAATTCTAATATAGCAACTTCTTCGAAATTTCTATATTAGAACTATTAATTGTTTAACAATAATTTGTTGCAATTGTATGAGGTGTAACTTACACTACTGGACGTCGAATTAGAACAGAGAGTAGAGAAGCGAGAATAGAGATTGATTTCGTTTGCAAATAACGGAATTTGGTTATTTTTTAAACGAAACTTATCTCTGCTCTCTGTTCTCTACTCTCTATTCTTCAAAATGTCCAGTTAGGTGTAACAATTTCTAACCTTTATCTATCCCTATGAATTTCTTATATGTGTTCAATAGGCACATTAAATGTCCAAAGGATTGTGTGGAAAGGGATAAAATAGGGAAGAAAGAATCGTTTGAAATATCTTGTTTGGTAACTTTAACAGTCTTTTACATAAATCAGACTAAAATAAGTTAAAAAATTCTATGTATACACTCCTAAACTATTGTTAATACGGCACTTACTTAAATAAGTTTTCAATAATATCTTTTTTGCTAAGAAATAGCATTTTCATTAAATAAGCCTAACATGCCTGCTCAAAATAGAAAGCTTATAGAATTCATTCCCTAACATTCACGGATCAGGCTAAAAAATGCTAGGAAACACAAAGAATGGAAGCTAAAAGGATGTATTTAAAATGATCCTAGAATAATTAAAAAGAATTCAATTCATTAATTTGCTATTCATAAAAAAAGAATTTAGATTTGCAGCCGCTTCTAAGGAAGTTGTATATTCTTAATATATATGGGACGATAGCTCAGTTGGTAGAGCAATGGACTGAAAATCCATGTGTCGGGGGTTCAATTCCCTCTCGTCCCACCACTAAAAGCCTCTAAATAGTTATTATTTAGGGGCTTTTGTATTTTAATATAAGAATTCAACACCTAAGTGTTAATCAAATCTAATTGAGATACAATCGTTATCACAATACCCACCTAACTTCTTATTCCCGCAATTCATAGTCGTAACTTTAATGAAATTCAATAGATGGCATAACATCTGCAACCATTCCTAAAATAAGGAGTCTTTCAAAAGAGTACAACCTACTAAATAATATACACCCGATGAAGAAAGTCCTACTAATCCTTGCAATGGCGAGTATTTGCCTGCCCATTATTGCACAAAAGTTAGATCTAAACAGAAAACAACTAAAAGCATTTAGGTCCACCTTAGCTTTTAAAGTTGATGGAGATCTATCAGAATTAGATTGGCAAAATGCCCCGATCGCCACCGATTTAGTCGTCAACCAACCAGCTCCAGGAACAAAGCCTTCGCAGCGATCTGAAATAAAAGTGATCTACGATAATAATGCTATATACATCGGCGCTACCTTATACGATACCCGCCCAGATAGCATCTTAAGAGAAATTACCCAACGAGACGATATTGGAAATAGTGATTGGTTTGGTGTTTTTCTTGATCCATATCTAGATGGTATCAATGGAATAAGTTTTATTGTATCTGCCGCAGGTGGACAATTTGATGCGAAATACTCTGTATTTGGCGAAGATGAAAATTGGGATGCAGTATGGCATAGCGCTATTCAGCATACTTCTGAAGGTTGGGTCGTGGAAATGAAAATTCCTTATTCAGCACTCCGATTTCCCAACGTTGAAGAACAAGTCTGGGGCATTAATTTTGGTCGACTAATTCGTAGAAACCAAGAGAAAAGTTTTTGGAGTCCTATCCAACCTAATGTTGATGGATTCTTAAATCAGTTTGGACAAGTTTCTAATATTAAAAATATTAAATCTCCTGTTCGTTTATCTGCGACGCCTTTTATTGCCGTATACGGAGAAAACTACCGAGACCCTTCTGCTGATCCCACTACCTCTTGGGGTCGTTCTTTTAATGCCGGTATGGATTTGAAATATGGAATCAATGATGCCTTTACGCTGGATATGACTTTAATTCCTGACTTTGGGCAAGCCCGCTCCGATAATCAAGTACTTAATCTGTCTCCCTTTGAAGTCCAATTTGATGAAAATCGTCAGTTTTTCACGGAAGGGCTAGAGCTATTTAATAAAGGAAATTTATTCTACTCTCGACGGGTCGGTGGTACCCCCATTAATTTCTATGATGTAGAAGACCAGCTCACACCTACCGAAGAAATAATTAACAATCCCCAACAGACCCAATTAATTAATGCAAGTAAAGTTTCTGGAAGGACACAAAAAGGTCTAGGAATCGGCGTATTTAATGCCGTTTCTGCCAAAGAATATGCAACAGTTCTAGACAATGAAACAGGTACGGAAAGAACAATTCAAACGAGTCCAATAACGAATTATAATGTAACCGTCTTTGATCAAAATTTAAAAAATAATTCTTATATCACCTTAATCAATACCAACGTAAAGCGATTTAGTGATGACTACGATGCCAATGTTACTGGGGTCGTTTTTGAATTAAAAAATAAAGATAACTCTTACTCGCTCAGAGGGAATACCGCTTTGAGTCAAAAATATTTCACAAACGAAACAGACCTCGGTCATAAGTATTCTTTAGCCCTTAGAAAAACTAGTGGTAAGCTCCAAGCGGGTATTGAATACCAAGAAGAAAGCGATACTTATGACCCCAATGATTTAGGCTTTTTAAGTAATAATAATGAGCGTTCTGTAGAAGCATGGGTAGAATATATGCAATTCCAACCTTTTGGAAAATTTAACAGGGCGGGTGTAGGTATCTGGCAGCAGTATGAAAGATTGTATGAGCCAAATGCCTATGCAGAATACGGACTCAATTTTTTCGCATGGGCACAAACCAAAAGCTTTTGGAACCTTAATGCTTTCACCTATCACGAGCCTTTTAAAACCTATGATTATTTTGAAACTAGAACGCCTGGTCGTTTTTATGAGCTAGCTACTAGTAACTTCTTTGGTATTAATATCAATTCTGATCAGCGGAAAAAATTGGCTTTTGGCTTCTTTGGTAGATTCGGAAAACGAAATGAAGAAGGACGGCATAGTATTTTATTCGGGATCGCTCCTAGATACAGAGTAAATGATAAATTAAATTTTAGATTGGATGTTCAAAATTATATTTTCAAAAATGACGTAGGTTTTGTCAACAAGCTAGAAGGAGATCAAACGGATATTATTTTCGGAGTAAGAGATAGAAAGACTTTAGAAAATACTTTTAATACCAATTATAATTTTAGTCCTACCATGGCATTAACCTTTCGCCTAAGGCACTATTGGTCTAGAGTGCAATATGATCATTTTAACTTATTAGAAGAAGACGGTCTTTTAGGTGCTACGGATTATAATGACGTTCATGATAATAACTTTAATGCCTTTACGATTGATATGGTCTATCGCTGGCGATTTTCTCCCGGTAGTGATCTATTTATCGTTTGGAAAAATTCTATTTTTAATAG
>CALJIY010000250.1 GCA_937973945.1 uncultured Saprospiraceae bacterium
AATTCGTAAGTCAATTCATCACAAGGTTGTACTAAACTAGGTGACTGAATTAAATCTTGTTTTATTTTACCAGACAAGGGTCTCGTATACAAAGTCAAGGTATCCAAATCACATGGCCAGCCACCTGATAAGATTTCTAAGCGATCTGCGGGATAACCTAGACAATCAAAGCCAGCCACTACTTGTATAGAATCTAGTTCACAAGAAGCATAGGTAAAATCAAATAAAAAAGGGATCGTTCCGCCTAAAGCTAGGTCACCTAATTGATAAATACCATTCGTTTCTGGCACTGCTCCTCCGCCCAAAAAGCTCAGGCCATCAACTGTAATATTTGGCGCATCCAAAATAACTAGAAAGGCATTATTGGCCCCATTCCCAAAATTATCTAAAAATAATTCCCAGGAAGCCGTCGTACCATCTGGCTCCGAAAAACTGTTTCCAGCTTGTAGTTTTAATTCTGGACCTGTGGGCGTAAAGGTATGTATGCTGCCATTCGTATGTGTTTCTGATTGAATAAAAGGCGAACAAAATTCTACCACTCTTGTGATCTCATGATAGGCTTCTTTATCTACATTTAATTCTGCGGTGCAGGGTACATCAAAGACAAATTCTGATCGAATATCATTTCCATCATCACTATATTGTAAAAACGGATTAGTACCACATGTTTCATAGATACTTGCAAAATCATTGACGAAAGTATCATTGACCAACTGCACTAAGTTGGCATTAGTGACGGTTCGATCTATTATACTTTGGGTAAAGCGGGTGGCCCTTGATCTATATGTAGCTGTATTAAATAAATACCCTGACGGCATCGCTATCTTTGATTCGGTGACATAAGACCATTGACGATATTCATAAGGGAAAGGATCGGTTCCTTCTGCTGCTCCACCGATACAAAACTCACTCCAATATTCATTTTCATAACCACAACCTGTAAATCGTCTAGTACCATTTCTTTCTCTAATGGAATAGCCTACAGCTGTGAAACCACCTAGCCTAGGCGTATTACATTTGAGCCTATCTCCTGCCATCACTGGTGCAGGACTAAGGGCACCATAAAAACAATTAATATAGTCTATATTATCAATATTACATCCTATATTTTCGGTATTCACCACATCGCCAGACAGCATCACTATATCGCCATTTTCAAAAACAAAATCAGCAGGAACATTATTACAACCTCTTATCTCTTGGACACTAATATCATAGGTAATCGTATTTGCATCATTTATAGAAGCAATATCCATACAGATATACGTCAGTCCCGTTGAAGCATCCATAATTGTCAAGCTATTATTACCTATTGGATTAATCATTCGCATTGAACCACTGGTAAAAGAGGATTCAAAATAGAGATATTCTATACTATCTATAGTACCAGCATTTAGTCGGACTTCGCCTGTACTCGTAAAGCGCAGCTCATCTCCTTTCATCGCTCGATCTAGGCGTATATTGTTTAAGTCAAGCGTACCTGTTGCATCGGGGCAGCCATCTTGGTCATTATCTGGCAAACCAAAACAAGTTCGTTCAATTTGATAATCAGTTGTTACTAGCCCATCACAGCCTGTAGTACAGCATCCACCTGGGGCTAAAAAGGTAGCCCCATTCTCGCAAAACAATCTTAGTTCACAGGCATCGGAGCAGCTTGGGCCATAGCGAAAAAACAAGTCCATACTAGTATTTACGTTTAGGCCACAAACACAATTATCATAAGTCAGATCTATGACTAGGTTAGAGTTTCTAAACAAAGTAGTACTGGCGCCAAAACCATTACTGAAACAAGCTTCAATGGTCGCTGGGCCAGCTACAACTCCTGTAGGAGAAATAGAAGAAGGTGTTAAAGTCATAGACCCATCTGAAGCAACCCATTCTAAAGTATTGGCAGGATCGAAGGAGAGGTTTGCAGGAATATCTATCGTTATACAATATTCTCCTTGTCCATTTAACTGCGTCATATCGCCATCAAAAGTCATTAGATTAAATATAAACGACTCGGTATCTCCCAGATTCATAGCGGCAGGAATAGTCGCAGCGCCTAAGGAGTTGACATCCACTGTATTAAAGCTAGAAGTTCGTATTATGGTGGCGGCGCCACATAGTAAATTAAATCTTCCCTCTACACTAGAGCCAAAATATTGCTTAATAGAACCACAAGATTCAATGCAACATTGATAGGTTTCAAAACTTAAAGTCAATATTTCTCCAGGGGCTAAACTCCCCACCACTTCAGTATCTACCCGATCATAAAAATTTGGGGTACTGGCATAACAATTACTAGCGGGTAAATTGACTGGATTAGACAATTCATTGACATCAAAAGATTGTACCGCACCTGTTCCAATTTGGTAAGTCATGGTACTAGCATCTAAACCAGAATAGTTTTGATTTTCTGTACGTATTCTAAACAATAAATTGGTCGCGTAGCCTGTTCCAGTATTTTCAATAGTATAGGTATGAAGGGTCGCCCCTTCAAAACATGCTGGGTACGCTCTAGTTTGGCGAGTGACTACAATGTTGGGGGGATTGGTCGATAAAGCAGCATCAAATTGAGTATCCGTGGTATTACAATCTTCGCCATTACAACCCCAGCTGGCTTCAAATAAAGTTCCTCTTGCCTCACAATCCTCAATAGTTACTTTTTCCGACCAAATGAAAAATTCATTATCGGCAGGATCAACCGTTGGAGATTCAAAAAAATTATCCCCATCCCCAATATTATAAGTCCCAAAATCTGACATGCCTAATGTTAATTGGTAGACATCAGCGACAGTCCCCGATGATACCAAAACGAAATCAGCTGGATCTACTGGGATTCCATTAATCTGTTGATCCGTCACGCTCACCCCTGCACCATAGGAAATTTCCAATACGAGTTCTTCCAAACTCGATACCAAACCAGACTGTTCTATCCTCACTTCTCTAGTATACATTTCTCCTAGATCATCTGCAACATAAGCCGTATTCGTTCCGCCAATAATGGCTATATTGGGAATACGTATAGAGTTATTAAATTCCTGAAATCCATTAGCAGAAGAATTTTGAAAATTATAGCTAAAACTCATTCCCGCCGTATCTTGATAGGCAAATTCAAAATCAAAAATAGCCAGTCCCCCACCCTCTAAATAACCAATCATCTCACAGTCAACGACTGCTTCAAACGTAAAAATTTGTGTACCATCTACGTCTCCAAGTCCTATACTAGGTTGTTGTAAATTACTGGCATCTTCATTTATTTGTGGCATAAAAGATCCCGGTATATACTCTATACCTGTCATGCCGTTAAAGGTCATATCTAGATCCAATACAATATTCTCTGCTTCATTCCCAACTATCTCCATCGTAAAAGTGGCGGGTGCGCCACAAATCACTAATTCGGGTTGGGAGTTATCGGGTGGCACGAATGAAGTTACTACGATCTGTGCATTGCTTAGGGATACTAAACAACATAAACAGAAAAGCAGGGAGGTAATTTTTTGCATGAATTTCTAGGTTCTGTAGCTAATCATTTAATAAATTAATTGGGTAATTGCTCAACAACCATTTGGAACCCTCCCCGACCCTCCCTTAAAAGGGAGGGGGACATCTTCGAAACGAAATTATCAATTCGGAGACGAATTGTTCTCCCACAACGTCTCCCCCTCTTTTTAAGAGGGGGTCGGGGGGAGTTCGGAAGAGTGGCTAAACAGTTAATTTCTAATTCCCAAAAACACTAGGTGCTTCTGGTTCTATAAATTCTAATTCTATAAAAAAAGAGCATTGTATCGTATTGCTATTTTCATCAGTAACGGTCAGCGTAATTTCTTGTACCCCACTATTTTCTAATACCAATCCTGCTGGTGGTACTTGCACTATATTGATAGCAGCATTGCTACTACAATTGTCGGTGATCATTGCAAGGCCAGTATAGTCTGGCAATTCATATTCACATCCTTTTACTAGAATCATTTCGTTATCTGGACAGACTAAGTCTGGAGCTGTTTCATCTGCTAATACTACTTCCAAAGAACACTCGCTGGAGTTCCCACTTTCGTCACTTACATTAATGATAATTGTGTGAATTGTATTCGGTCCAGTCAATAAAGTGTTCGGCGCTGGAGATTGAGAAAGGACCAATTCATTTGGTAAAGTACAGTTGTCCATGCGCACCGTATTGTTTCTATAATCTGGTATGATGGCAATACAATTATCTTCTAAAGGAATGGTCTGATTACCGGGACATAATATGGTAGGTGCGATAGTATCTATCAAACTAATCATAAATTCACAACTGCTCATTCCGCTCCCATCATTTGCGGTCAAGGTGATGGTTTCCATTCTTCCTGCACCATTAAAAATAATTCCTGGCATTGGATTTTGAGTAATGCTAATATTGGATGTTGGCGTACAAATATCACTTACCGAAGCGGCTGTTGTATAATCTTGAAGTGCTACTTGACAATCGGAATCTACATTTAAGGATATATCCGCTGGACAAGTTATCATTGGCGCACTATCATCCTGTGTAAAAACATTGAAGGAACATTGATTGGTATTTCCTGCTTCATCTTCAGCTGTTACCAAAACAATATGATTCATAGTCCCTGTAAGTATGCTTCCAGCCATGGGATTTTGAGTTAAGGTAATACTAGATACCATTGAACAATTATCCATGATAGTTGTGGTACTATTATAATTTGGTAGAATAATTTCGCAATTATTGTTGGCCGATAAAGTTACATCTGATGGACAGTTAAGCGTTGGTACAATCGTATCTGTTAAGCTTATATTAAAGCTACAAGAATTGGTTTTACCTGCTCCATTATCTGCCATTATTGTTATTGCTTGCATCGTACCTGCACCAGCAATAAGGGTTCCCATAGCAGGTGTTTGGGTAAGCATAAAATCGGTCGCAGGAAAACAACGGCTTGTAACAATCGTCATAGAAGTATAATCTGGCAATACAATTTCACAATTAACATCCACCGGAATTGTTTGATCACCAGGACAGGTAATAGATGGGTCTACATCAGCACTTAATACTACATCAAAAAAACACTGATTGATATTTCCATTTCCATCATCCCCAGTCAATGTAACTGTTTGAATAGTCCCATCGCCCATTAGAATAGTATTTGCCACAGGGCTTTGGGATATTATTATGGACATCTCTGGCGTACAATTATCATCAAGGCTTACTGCGCTAGAGTAATCTGGCAGCATTACTTCACACATGACATCTACACTCAACAATTGATTCATAGGACAAGTAAAACTCGGAGGAACCGTGTCATTTAAAACGATTAAAAAATCGCATACTGTACTATTTCCATTTCCATCATCTGCTGTAATTGTTACGGTTTGAGTCGTTCCATGTCCACTTAAAGTGATCCCAGGCACAGGACTTTGACTCAACATAAGATCCATCTCCGCTACGCAATTATCTGAAATAGTTAATTCATCTATGTAATCTAAAACAACTGCTTGGCATAATGCATTCAAGGATAAAGTATCTGTATTTGGACAGGCAATCATTGGACTAGATGTATCAACAAGGCTTATCGTAAAAGAACAATTACTAGTATTTCCATTTCCATCATTACCCGTTATATTGACCAACTGAATATTACCAGCACCATTTAATATGGTGCCGGCAATAGGTGTTTGGCTTAGAGTTATAGAGGACATTATTGCACAATTATCATTAGTCATCACTGCAGTTGTATAATCTAATATGCTTACATTACAACTATTATCTACCACTACATTTTGATTAGAGGGGCAGGTAAGATTGGGCGGAGACTGGTCCGCTAGATTCACTTGAAAACTACATTGATTGGTATTTCCACTATTATCAGTAGCCGTGACGGTGATATTTTCCATGGTATTATGGCCTGTTAAAACCGTTCCCGCTACAGGCATTTGAGAGATCGTCAGGTTACTGGTAGCCGTACAATTATCCGTAATAGTTGTCGCTGATATATAATTGGGAATCAAGGCAGAACAAGCAGCATCTGCCATCAGTACTTGATTGGCTGGGCAATTAAGTAAGGGTACTATGGTATCGTTAAGGGTGATTTGAAAAAAGCATTGCTCCGTATTTCCACTTTCATCCGCTGCATTGATACTGATGATTTGGGTGAAATTCTCTCCGCTTATGGTCGTCCCTGCCAAAGGAAATTGCGTCATGGCTATATCATTATTTGCCGTACAATTATCTGCTGCGGAAGCTGCTGAGGTGTAGTCTGGCAGGGTAAATTCACAATCACCATCGGCTATCACATTAGCATTTGACGGACAGGTAAGGGTTGGATCTATATTGTCTTTTACAATCACTTGAAAAGTACAGTTGGCAAC
>CALJIY010000251.1 GCA_937973945.1 uncultured Saprospiraceae bacterium
GTAGGCATTGTAAAAACCTGCCCAACTGAGTTGGACAGGATACCATTAGTTGCTTCCTTAAAGCTATTTCTTTCGGTTGCAGGTAATTCTATAATTGATATAAATAGTAGCACTAATGTTAAAAAGAACGCTACTAGATGGGCAGACTTGTACAAGGTTACGCTGCCATTCGACGGCAGAAAAGTGTAAACTTTGTTCATGAGTAAATTGAATTTAACGCCGTAATTAATTTGTTGAGATGGACAAACTAATTATAATTAAATACGGTTTTTGGTTAAAAAATCAGCCACTGTATTTGTTTAGAAAGAAAAGGCATAGCAAGGGTTTTACAAGAAGGGTATTTCTTGTTTCCTTGACCAGCGAATTCTACATAACTGTAAACAATAGTGCTGTGTCAAATCGTAAAAAGTCGATAGACAATTGGTATACATCTTTGCCAAGACTTGTTGCGTTGCAACAGAAGTCTAAGTGTTCAATAGACAGTATAGTCTATTGATTTTACACACGTTAATGGGGTAGTAATTGCTCTTTATTATTCGTTGATTTGATAATACTATTGAAACTTGATTACCTAAATCGATAGAATAAAGATCGAGACATTACCCCGTCAAGCGACAGGTCTGTACATTGTTGAGATAAACCGTATTATATTTTTCTTTAGGAAAAAGCAAAGAATAACTAAGCCGTAAACCTTAGTCGTTGCTAATTCCTTTTCACTTTCGAGAGGAGGTCAACACAGGGAACTAAGCCAAGGTGGTGCCAACGAAAGTGCGTTAAATGAGGATGGTAAGCGAAAATATTTTGTAAAATGATGGGGGCTTTTTGCTTGTGCAAAAAGAAGGTTAGAAAAACAGAAGATGATTGGCACAGGGGCCTTGTGTAAGGGTACAATTGAAGTGTAAGTGCACTGCAATCGGTTAGTAATTAACCGGTTCATGGAATCTGTGTTTTGGTCAAAAGCGTATCGAATTTAAGTCGATACAGAATTTTGGATTATATCTAATAAAGTAGCAGCTATTGTTTATTCTTTTGTGCGGGAATGATTCATTAATAAATGTCGTTCTTATGCGCCGTTATTTTTTCTTTCTGCAAGGCGAAAAACGTAGGCGATGCCTTAGTATCCTGCGTATGCTTGTGACAGTGTCACAAAGAGCGTAAGCAAAAAGGCTTTTCAACGAAGCAGAAGGGAAAAATAACAAGTAGAAGAATGTACATTTATTATTGAACCATTCCTAAGATGGATGGTCTTTCCAAAAGATAACTACTATCTTTTAATTTGCTGATTTTGTAAAAATGTCTTGGTGGTATTAGTAATAGAATGTAGTATAAATAGTTGGTAAACTATTTATCTGTCTTTTTGTGAAGGTTGAAAATCTTGTTTAAAATCTTAGGTGGTAGGCTTCGTAAATTTGATGATGCAATATATCTCATTTTAAATGATAAAAGCAAGTATTCCATGATTATAAATTAGATTTTTTTTCCATAGAAAGAATGTTTTTTATTTAAATGCTTATAAATCAATTAGGTAGGAAGTAAATTATTTTTATAGTTTTTGCAGGTGTAAAATATACGCTTTAACAATTAGAAAATTTTAACCATCTCAAACCACCCAATCCCCAGGAAAAGAATGGACCGCTTGCCATCCCTGATGCCGCACTCTTCCAGCTCGACTTTTCCAATAATATTTTTTTAGCGTAGCTAAATGTTGCTTATCTACATCAGCTAGGAAATCGTACCCTAATACTTCGCATAATTCTTGACAAGTAGTATACTTAATATGGTATTTCTCTGCATAAGCAGGATGGATTTTAAAAGTATGTAGTGCCGTTTGAATTAATAATTGTTGAGTAGTGGGCAATTCTTTAAAGCGGCCAATACTAGAGGCTTGGACAGCTGCTGTTTCATGATGTTTCCAACCAGCCATCGTGGTAGGTTCTTTTCGTTGTTCATGTTTGGCCGTAATAATATTTTCTTCAAAAGGAATTTCTAAAAAGTGAAATAATTTTTCCAAAGTAGTTTTTGGAGATGCCACCAAGTCTTCATATTTCAATTGATAATATCGATCATTTGTATTACTAGAACTGGCGATGGCGGTATTATATATATAGTATCCAGCCGCATAATAGGGGTTCATACCACGTGCCATTAAAGAGGTAACCGTATCGTAGGGGTCTCTAACTATTTGTATGGTTTTGCCAGTAGCGTATACTTGTAGAAAAGATCGAAAGCCATAGGCATTAACAGGTGTTTTCTCAATCCAGTATTTCTTGTTATTAGCAACTAAAGGTTTATTAAAAAAAGCATCCACAAAACTTTTAAAGCTAGGCGCATTTGATATAGTATTTATTAATGCTTCTTGCGTCCATCCATAGGCAGGTTGTAGTAAGTCCATCCCTTTCCGAATCACCCATCCATCAGTAGTTATTTTAGTTAGTAGGGTAGGCTGATACTTTTCCCAATTGTCATACACCTGAGGAAAAGCAAATAGACAGGTCTCTGGTCCAGCAAGAATCTGACTATGCCGATTGAGTATGGTCTTTAACAAAGAGCTACCCGTACTTCCTGAACAGCCGATGATTATATTCAATTGCGTTTTTTTTAGAATGATTTTTTTAAGATATTTTTTACCATGGATTCACGGATTAAACCAATATAATATTGGTGATCCGTGAATCCGTAGTAAATTATTATCACCATTAATCTTTAATAATTAAGGTGAATGTAGGGATTTTTTACAAGGGATGATTAATTTGCAGAAAAAAACAACATTATGAAAAATAGCCTATCCTTAATAATTGGTCTTTTACTTTTTGCTTGCCAAGATATGCCCAAGGAAGTAAAAGAAGTCGCACCTGCTATTGCAGAAAAAATAACGGAGAAAACAGTACCAAGTATAACAGTAGACTCCACCATTACTTTAGATTACATCATGGGGCGATTCGACCCAGTAAAGCATCCTGATTTTATATTAGTGAACCCGCCCTATTCAGATGGTAATAATCGGTATTTACATAAAGATACTTGGGCGTCTTTTAAAAAAATGTACGAGGCGGCAAAAAAGGATGGCATCACCCTAACCATTCGATCTGCGACTAGAAACTTTGAAGCGCAAAAAGGAATATGGGAAGCTAAATGGACGGGTGCAAGAAAGGTCGAAGAAGGGGAAAATTTAGCAGAGACAACGCCTGATCCAAAAGAACGAGCTTTGAAAATACTCAAGTGGAGTTCTATGCCTGGGAGTTCTAGACATCACTGGGGAACGGATATAGATATTAACGATTTTGAAAATAGTTACTTTGAAAAAGGCCAAGGCTTAAAAGAGTATAATTGGTTAGTAGCTAATGCTCCAACATTCGGATTTTGCCAACCCTATACTCCTAAAGGACCAGGCGGCCGTCCAGATGGCTATAACGAAGAAAAGTGGCATTGGTCATATATCCCTTTAGCTAAGCCATTGAGCGACCAAGCTAAATTACGATTGAGTAATGAAAAAATAAGTGGATTCAAAGGAGCGGAAACAGCGGTCTCTATTGATATCAAAAATAAATTTGTCTTAGGTATTAATGAGGATTGTTTATAGCAGATAATCGTAGCTCAAGTCTTCAGCCTGAGTAGCCAATCAGGCAATCGTAGCTTAGGCTTCCAGCTTGAATAGTCAATCATGTAACCGTAGTTTAGGTTTCTAGCCTGAGTAGCCAATCAACAAGCGAAGCGGTTGATCTTCCGCAAAACTGTATATTCTATGACGTTTTGGTCTTTCTATCTGTGTGGATAGGGAGATCTTATTTATTTTTAAATCCTCGGATTTTATCCGAGGTTATTCCTATTTAACTACTCCGTAGTTCGGTGGGATGTTAAATAGGTTAATTCTGCAAGACATACTTTTATGACCCTACAAATACGCTTAACACTACTATTACTTTGCACAGCCATCATTTCCATTGCTGCACAGACAAATATCTGGACAGATATAGCACCCAATCAACGCATTGCTAATAAATCAACTACTGCTAATATACAAGTGAGCAACTATCGCTCCTTAACATTAGATTTTCAAGTATTTCAACAGCAACTAGAACCAATTATAAAAGGCGAGCAGGTGGAAATGACGATTGCACTACCAATGCCTGATGGAACAACTAGTTCATTTATAATAAAGTACTCGCCTCTAATGGAATCCATATTGGCGGCTAAAAATCCAGCCATCCAAACCTTCCAAATTCAAGCAGTAGATGATCCGACGATTACTGGGCGATTGAACTATACGCCGATGGGGGTGCATGCCATTGTGTTAGATCCAGAAGGGGCGATTTTCATAGAACCGCTCTATGAAAGAAATGTGGATTATTACGCAAGTTATTATGCAAA
>CALJIY010000252.1 GCA_937973945.1 uncultured Saprospiraceae bacterium
TATTAATCGAAAATTTGGGGAGGTCTTTGTGCTGCGGGGTAAACTTCCTGTGACACCTAAGACATATAATGGAAACGAGACGATGACTGCGGGGCAATTGGTTTATTGGTCACTTTGTTCTAATCAAGGGTTCTCGCACACTAGAGTAAATGATTGCTTATATGATGAACAAGTTCCCGTAGATAAGGATGGAAATTATATGATTGCAATTAGTCGAGCTGCGGATAGGCCCAGAAATGCCTACCCTGAATGCGGTATAGGCTGGTTACCGATGGCGGATGATGGCGATGGTTCTTTTGATGAAGATGTAACCATTATTCAGATCAGGAATATGTTAGCCGATCCTGGTTTTGCAGAATCTATTCAGAATATACCAGGCATTGGTGAGGAAAAAGCTACGATGAAAGCCTACTTGCCGCAATCTTATTATACGACTAAGGGAGCTTTTGAAGTATTTATTCCTTGCTTTGAGTAAGGAGGATTGCCAATTCGCTGTCTCCTTTCTTAGATGGATTAATAACTTTTTGATCGTCGAGGTTTGTAACCTCGATGCTATACGATAATCATACTGCATCTAGGTTACAAACCTCGACGATCCTAGTTCTTTTTTTGAATGAGCAAATCAGATATCCATATAGTTCAAATCATGATGGATACATGAGGTAAGATTTATGATTGATCCACAATGGTTCCAACTTCCATCTTACAAGGATACCTCTCGTCCATTAATAGCCACTTTCTCTCCCGTCGTATCCTTACCCTCCTCAAAAGTTGGCTCCGCATCAAACATTTTTAATAAATCACCAATGGTGGTTTTTAAGTCTGCCCGATCTATTATAAAATCAAGGAAGCCATGATCTAGTAAAAATTCAGATCGTTGAAAACCTTCGGGTAAGTCCTTTTTAATGGTTTCTTTTATAATTCTTGGCCCTGCAAAAGCAATAAGGGCTTTGGGTTCAGAAAAATTTAAATCTCCTAGCATCGCATAAGAAGCCGTTACCCCTCCAGTTGTAGGATCCGTTAAAAAGGAGAAATAAGGTAATTTCGCTTTTGCTAGCAAGGTCAATTTGGCAGATGTTTTAGCCATTTGCATCAAAGAAAAAGAAGACTCCATCATCCTTGCACCCCCTGATTTTGAAATGATCATCAATGGATGCCGATGCTCAATACAGTAATCGATAGCTAAAGAAATTTTCTCCCCCACCACAGACCCCATAGAACCACCAATAAATCTAAAGTCCATCGCTGCGACGACTAAAGACTTCGTATCTACCTTACCGACTGCTACTGAAAGTGCATCTTTCAAGCCCGTCTTCTCTTTAGCCATTTCTAACCTTTCGTGATAAGGTTTGAGATCTGTAAATTCTAGAAAATCCTTTGATTCTAAATTACCAAAAAGCTCTACATATTGCTGTTCATCAAACAATAGGTCAAAATATTCTAACGACCCAATGCGCACATGATGGTTGCAATTAGGGCATTTAAAAAAGTTCTCTTTTACATCCTTCTGGGTATTTGTCACCTTACATTCATCACAATGGTACCATAATCCCTCTGGAGTTTCCATTTTCTGCTTAGTAGCAGTGGTAATACCTTCTGTTAATCTCTTAAACCATCCCATAATCGTACTAATTTATATCGAAGTTGTATAAACAACTTCATCGTTCTCTGACAAAAATCCGTGTTATTTGAATGAGTAAAAATCATTTATAATTCTATAGCCAAAGCGGTGGCAAAAGTAGGCATCTACTTCAAATTATTATAATAATATCACTTGTTTTGTTCGTAATTAATCTTTTGAAAAATGGGCATCAAACTGTTGAAAGGAATTGTATAGTACTGATACTCACTGAGTTGAATAGCATCGTTACAAGATACAGATTAAATATTAATTATCTTAGTTATAACAATAATTTTAAGTTTTATTCTTTATTTTTAGATAGAGATGTCCAATAACACACATCTCTTTCTATTCTTTCCGTTTTAAGCGAAATTTCGCTAATAAAACCTTCCCAGTCGAATGGCTACCGCCGTCCGACTGCGAGTTTTACAGTTTTTAGAACTAAATCAAGCATCAGTTCATTATTAAACAACTTCTTAGTAAATTACTTCCTTCAAGATTTTTTTAACCGTACTATAAACAACTAACCGCTTTATGAAAAATCTAATCAAAATGCTTAGCTTACTTGTTACGTGCTTATGCGTAGCATGTGTAACACAAAGCCCCACTGTGCAAGAAACCACTACTACTCCCATGCCCCCCAAACCTGAAACAGAAGTTACTGCGCCCAATCTAACTGCCAATATTCCGATTGATGAAAGGGTTAGAATGGGGTCTTTATCCAATGGCCTCAAGTATTACATTCAACAAAATGCGAAACCTGAGAACAGAGCAGAATTACGCCTAGCTGTTGCTGCGGGTTCTATGCAGGAAGACGAAGATCAATTAGGATTAGCCCATTTTGTAGAACACATGGCCTTCAATGGTAGTACCAATTTTAAAAAGAATGAATTAGTAGACTACCTAGAATCTGTGGGTGCTAAATTCGGACCTGATCTAAATGCCTATACTAGTTTTGATGAAACGGTATACATGCTACAAATTCGGACAGACGACCAAGAGCAAATGCTTAAAGGTTTATTGGTCCTAGAAGATTGGGCAGGTGGCGTTGCCTTTGATGACGAAGAAATTGATAAGGAAAGAGGCGTAGTAGAATCTGAATGGCGGACTAGATTAAGTCCTGACCAAAGAATGCAACAGAAATACTTCCCGGTGATGTATAAGGATTCTCGATATGCAGAACGCTTGCCTATTGGTGATCCAGACATTATCAACAATGCTTCTTATGAAACGGTTAAACGTTTTTATAAGGACTGGTACCGACCTGATTTAATGGCGGTAGTAGCAGTCGGTGATTTTGATATGGATCAAATGGAAGCCGAGATTAAAGCTAGATTTTCTAAATTGGAAAATCCTGCTACGCCAAGAGCTAAGGATAGCTATACGGTGCCTCCACACCCAGAAACCTTAGTCTCTATCTGTTCGGATAAAGAAGCGCCTTTTACTAGAGTACGCGTAGAATACAAGCATAAGAGCCAAGAGATGACTGACCTAAGTGGTTTCAGAAAACAGATGACGCACAATTTATACAATAGTATGCTCAATGCTAGATTGGATGAATTGGCACAAAGTCCAGAACCTCCTTTTACTTTTTCTTATGCTGGATTTGGTAAAGATGTAGGAGATATTTCTACCTATACTGCTTATGCTTTTGTACCAGAAGGTGGTGCGCAGAAAGGATTAAATGCCGTTCTAACAGAAAATGAAAGAGTATTACAACATGGCTTTACGGCTACAGAACTAGAACGAGCTAAATTGAAATTAATTAAGTCGGTAGAACGTGGTGTAAAGGAAATGGACAAAACGGAATCTCGGAGATTAATTCAAAAATATGTCTACCATTTCTTGAAAAATAATCCGATCCCTAGTCCAAAACAACAATTGAGTTTGTATGAAGAACACTTGCCTGGTATTGAATTATCAGAAGTGAATGACCTAGCAAAAGAATGGATTATTAAAGAAAACAGAGTCGTCGTCGTGACTGGTCCTGAAAAAGAAGGCGTGGCCTTACCTACAGAACAGGAAGTGCTAAGTATTCTAAATACGGTAGCTCAACAAGACCTTGCTGCCTATGTTGACCAAGTATCTGATGAGCCTTTATTGCCGACTGCACTTACGCCAGTAGTGATCGAAGAAGAAAAGGCATTGACTGAAATTGATGCGACAGAGTTACGCTTAGCCAATGGGGTACGTGTGATATTGAAGGCGACGGACTTTAAAAACGATGAAATCATTATGCGTTCTTTTAGTCCTGGTGGAACTTCTTTATACCCAGATGTAGATTATCAAAGTGCTTCCAATGCGGCTAGCATTATTAATGAATCGGGAATTGGTACTTTTGAATTGACCCAATTGCAAAAGAAATTAGCGGGTAAGAAAGTAGGAGTTGGCCCATCTATCGGTAGCTTATATGAATATATGAATGGTAGCTGCTCTCCCGAAGATTTGCAAACTTTATTTGAATTAACCTATTTATATTTCACGGCTCCACGAAAAGATGAACAGGTTTTTCAATCTTATGTGACAAAGCAAAAGTCTATTTATAAAAATCTATTTTCTAATCCGCAATACTATTTTTCTGATCAAACTTATAAGATCAAATATGACAACCATCCTAGAATGGGTTGGCCTACTGCGGAAAAATTAGATCAGATCAATCTAGACCGAGTTATGGAAATTTATAAAGATCGCTATGCAGATGCGAGTGATTTTACTTTCTTCTTTGTTGGTAACTTTGATGTAGAAAGCATGAAACCTTTGCTAGCTACTTACTTAGGTAATCTACCTTCGACGGGTAGAACAGAGACTTGGAAAGATTTAGATATAAATCTAATACCAGGGGCTATTAAGAAAGATTTGACCAAAGGCGCTGCGCCAAAAGCATTAATTGACATTACTTATCATGGCGACTATGAAGGCGAAAGTATCGAAGATCAAATGAAGTTTTATATGATGATCGACTTGCTAAGTATCAAAATGCGAGAGTCTATGCGAGAGGACAAAGGAGGCGTTTATGGTGTACGGGTGAATGGCAATATTTCTAAATACCCAAAATCCAAATATTCTATCAATATCTCTTTCAACTCAGAACCTGACAAAGCGGAAGAATTAATAAAAACGGCTATGAATGATCTAGAAGAGGTGCGTAAAAATGGGGCAACAGAAAAAGATCTAACTAAAGTAAGAGAAACACTCACGCAAGGCCGTACCAAGTCTTTAAAAGAGAATAAGTGGTGGATGAATAAAATGGTGGGTACCTATCAAAACGATCGGCAAGATTTTAAATACTATGAATTAGCTCCTTATCAAGAGGTACTGAATAGTGTTGGATCTAGTGATATGCAATCTGCTGTTCAACGATTTTTTGATGATAATAATAAAATTGAAATCGTGATGATGCCGGAGCCTGCGGAAACCAACTAGGGAGTTGGGGAGTTTTTTTTGAACACGGAGGCACTGAGGCACGGAGTATACACGGAAAATACTTTAAGTATATAACTCGGTGCGCTCCGTGACTCCCTGTTTATTATTGTCAACATCTAACAACATAGAAGTACAAAGAACACATAGTATACCTCCATAAACTCCGTGACTCTGTGTTCATTTTCGTCAACATCTAATAACAATTCTCCTCTTGTTCCTCAATACTCTATTTTTACAGCAATCTCTCTTGTCTAAATAGAGACTTTCCGTTAGTTTTGTCGTCAATTAAGTAAGGATCTAGAATTTTAAATTGAAATAGAAAAATTTATGTTAAATAGTTTAGATAAGCTAACAACAGAAGAAAAAGACTTAGTAATGAATGCTTTGCCAATCATTACGGTAATGATTGCAGCAGCAGATGGACAGGTAGATGAAAGTGAAACGAATTGGGCAAATAAGCTAACAGATATTCGTAGTTATTCTCACGAAGAAGAATTACAAGCGTACTATGAAAAAGTAGGCGAAAACTTTGCACAGCAAGTTCGTATGATGGTGAAGGATTTACCTGCAAATACAAAAGAGGCAGTTCCTGCATTAGTAGCTACTTTAGCAGGTATGAATGATATTTTACCTAAATTGCCTGCAACGATATCTGGACCTTTTCTGAAAAGTATGAAGACTTTTGCCAAGCATATCGCTCGTGCTTCTGGTGGGTTTTTAAAAATTGCTAGTATCAGCAAAGAGGAGCAGGCGTTGATTGATTTACCAATGATTACCTTCGTTCCTCCTGTGATTGTGGAAGAAGAGGAAGAAGATACTACTGCGGACGATTAATTAAATTAAGTGTAATAATAATTGGCTGAAGCCAATTAAGGATTAATCAACACAGAGGCACTGAGACACAGAGTTTTTATTTTTTCGTAGAAAAAATCTCTGTGCCTCTGTGTCTCCGTGTTCATTCTTTTTATTGGCGCAAGCCAATACAGACTCTTAAGCTCACAACTCCAAATACTCCATCAACTCCTCCACTCCTTCTCTCCCTGTCTGGTATTCAAAAATAATCTGTGCCTGCTCATAATAAGGAGCTCGTTCCAATAACTTAGCCTCTATAAATTCAGCTAATTCCTTTTTAGATTTCCCAGCCAATAAAGGTCGATGTGCGGTTTCTGACTGTAACCGATTGACCAAAACGGCCGTCGGTGTTTTTAGATAAATCGTCTGCCCACTCACATCCATCCACTCCATATTGTCATAAAAACAAGGACAGCCTCCGCCAGTTGCAATAACCGTTTTTTCAAAATCTCCACTAGCCGTTAGGTAATCTCTTTCTAATTTTCTAAAGGCGCCTTCCCCACCCTCTTTAAAAATCTGAGCAATGGTTTTGCTTTCCTTGGCCTCTAGATAGGCATCCATATCTATAAAATCATACTGCAAACGCTTGGCTAATAATTTGCCGAGATAGCTTTTGCCGCAACCCATGAAGCCGATTAAGTAGATGTTGGTTGGTTGACTCATAGCTTTTTTTTGAGAATAGAGAGTAGAGAGTAGAGAGCAGAGACGTATTTCGTTTAAAATTCAAGAAATATCATCTGATTTCAAACGAAATACGTCTCTATTCTCTACTCTTTGTTCTCTACTCTATTTCAAAAATAAACAGGTAAATCTAATTTTCGAGAAATCGTAAATGCTGCATTAATCAAGCCCACATGGCTATAGGTTTGAGGAAAATTCCCCCACTGACTACCCGTCTTTTCATGGACATCCTCACTGAGCAAGCCCAAGTGAT
>CALJIY010000253.1 GCA_937973945.1 uncultured Saprospiraceae bacterium
GATCAGGCCCTTAAAGGAAACGGATCCAGGAGAACATGCGATTCAATTAAATACCTCTGACCTAGAAGAAGGAATGTATTTTATTGTTTTAAAAAATAAAGATTTCACGATTTCTGAAAAGATTGTGATTCTTCGTCGATAGGAAGAAATATTTTTTATTAAGGGAGTAGGCAATAAATAACCTACCTGTTATGGCGTAGTTATCTTTTCCTATTACCTAAAATGGCCCCATAACTGTTTTATACTGCGAACGGGATAAAAAAGTGATTATGAAATCCTGTTCACAGTATATACTCAATTTTTAACCAAATAATTGTTGTCCAAGCACCAAAATAATGTGTGTAACTATATGCGCAATCATAGCACTTTCTAATCCTTTTTTCCAATACAACCAACCAAATATAATCCCTCCAATTGAATTACCAATCAATAAGTATAGCAATAATAAGTTGGAAGGATTTTCAACTGCTTGATAGGCAATTGGAAAGTGACCTAAGGCAAACATGATTGATGATAAGATAATTCCTCCCCAATATATGACGGTATTATTTTCCTTAACTACTTGAGACAGTACCCAAACAATAAATGTCATAAACCCAAATCGCATTAATATCTCTTCTGTTAATCCTCCGTATAAAAATCTCATTGCATAGGAGGGATTCAAATTTTCTCCTAATTCAATAAATTCTGATGGAAGAATAGGATTAAATATCAAACCAACCAACCCAAGTAAAATTCCATAAATAACTCCACCAATAAGTCCAAACTTTGAGATTGTTGTTATTTGAATATCACTTTTGTTTTTCCCTATTAATCTTTCGATTATTGGAACTTTTAAGCCCACTTTGTCAAACAAAATTACTCCAACGACTACTGCTATGCATAGCATAATGGATGGATTTATCAGTAATAATAGTTTTATTTGAATAGGTGAGAATTTACTTTGCAGCAGCTCTTCAATTTCTGGTGGGAGCGGAATATCTGTTGTAAGTAATGATAATATGCCGGTTAGCCCCAGTCCGAATAGCATTAACCCAAGAATGATTTTATGTTTATTCATTTTTTATAGCTTTAGTTTAGTTTCTATTTAGGTTAAAGGTAATATATATTTTAAGTTAGGTAGAAAGAATATGGTTTAAATCTTAAAAAGATACATAAGACCATTTTTAAAATGCTTTATAAAACAATCTACCAAATAAATAGTTACACGCTACAGATGACAAACTATATATTTACCAAATAGCTACCAATTCCTACCTTAAAAAGTCCATAATTTCCTAGTTTTTTCCCTTTGAGTAATAGCCTAAAAAGGTTATCTTTGCGCCAAATTTTACCTAGCTGTTTATCAGATAGGCTATGAATTTTAGTATAGAGCGACGAGAACAGAGAATAGAGGTACAATTCGGTCGAAAAACACGGAAATTTACCTAGGTTCTTCCACCTCCACCCGCTTATCCATAAAATCAATAATAAGTCACTCAATAACTAATTATACAATGGCAAATACAGGTCGCATAAAGCAGGTAATCGGACCAGTTGTAGATGTAAGTTTTTCAGGCAATGAGTCCAAGCTACCAGAAATCCTAAATGCATTAGAAGTAAAAAGACCCAATGGAGAGGTTTTGATCTTGGAAGTGCAAAAACACTTAGGAGAAGATAGTATCCGAGCAATTTCTATGGATTCTACAGATGGTCTTACTAGAGGCATGGAAGCAATAGATACAGGAAAAGCAATTGCAATGCCTGTTGGCGAAGCGATCAAAGGTAGATTATTCAATGTAGTAGGTGAAGCAATTGATGGCATCGGTCCAGTTCCTAAAGGAGACAATGCATACCCTATTCATCGTAAGCCACCTAATTATGAGGATTTAGCGACTGATAAAGAAGTTTTATACACGGGTATCAAAGTAATTGATTTGATCGAGCCTTACCAAAAAGGAGGAAAGATTGGATTATTTGGTGGTGCAGGTGTAGGAAAGACGGTATTGATTATGGAATTGGTAAACAATATCGCCAAAGTATATGAAGGTATTTCTGTATTTGCAGGAGTAGGAGAGCGAACAAGAGAGGGAAATGATTTATTGAGAGAATTCTTGGAATCTGACGTAATTAACTACGGTGAGAAATTCAAGCATTCTATGGAAGAAGGCGGATGGGATTTATCTTCCGTAGATTTAGAGGCTTTAAAAAGTTCTAAAGCAACTTTAGTATTCGGTCAAATGAATGAGCCACCTGGTGCGAGAGCAAGAGTTGCTTTATCTGGATTGACAATGGCAGAATACTATCGTGATGGTGATTTAAATGACCCAACAGGAGGTAGAGATATTCTATTCTTCGTAGATAATATCTTCCGATTTACACAAGCAGGTTCTGAGGTATCTGCCTTATTAGGTCGGATGCCTTCAGCGGTAGGATATCAACCAACTTTGGCAACAGAGATGGGTTTGATGCAGGAAAGAATTACTTCTACAAAGAGAGGGTCGATTACTTCTGTACAAGCGGTATATGTACCAGCGGATGATTTAACGGATCCAGCACCAGCGACCACTTTCGCCCACTTGGATGCCACTACGGTATTAAGTAGAAAAATTGCTTCTTTAGGTATTTATCCAGCAGTGGATCCTTTAGATTCAACTTCTCGTATCTTAGATCCAGCGATCATCGGAGACGAGCACTATAACTGTGCACAAAGAGTAAAGAACTTATTACAACGATATAACGAACTACAAGATATTATCGCCATCTTAGGTATGGAGGAATTATCTGACGAAGATAAGCAAGTAGTATATAGAGCTAGAAAAGTACAGCGTTTCTTATCTCAACCATTCCACGTTGCAGAGCAATTTACAGGCCTACAAGGAGTGGTAGTATCTATAGAAGATACAATTGCTGGTTTCAACTCTATAATGGATGGAGAGGTAGATGAGTACCCTGAAGCAGCATTCAACTTGAAAGGTAACTTGGATGAAGTTATCGAAGCAGGTAAGAAAATGTTGGCGGAAGTAGCGTAATTTTTTAATGGTAAATGATGAATGGTAAATGGTAAATTCCGATCACATAGGAGTGTGCCATTTACCATTTACCATTTACAATTTACCATTTCAAAAACATGAAAATAACAGTTTTAACACCAGATAAAGAAGTATTTGAAGGCACTATTTCTTCTGTAAAAGTACCTGGTATCGGCGGACAGTTTGAAATATTAGGCAATCACGCACCTTTAGTTTCGGCATTAGGAAGTGGTGAAGTACGCTTAATCAAACAAGGTGGAGAGCGAATGACTTTTTCTATCGAAAAAGGATTTATTGAGGTATTAAGAAATAAGGTGTCTCTATTGGTACAAGGGTTTTCTGAATAGAATTCTTCTTGCTCTTTATAGGAAAAAAGCTGTATCGTCTTTGGATGGTACAGCTTTTTTATTTTCCCTTATGCTCCTTCTCTTTAAAATATCTAATATTTTCCTAAAAAGCCAAAGGCCGCAAAATTACATCCACCCGCCGATTACTCAGTTGGCCCTCAAAAGTACTATTATCATAAATAGGATCATCCTCACCAAAGTCTGCTTTTAATATCATATCAATGGGAATATCCAACTGATATAATATATCAAGGACGGCTCCACTTCGCTGTTGTGATAACCATTGATTATATTCCCGACTTCCAATATTATCTGTAAAACTGTTCACAATTACTTCATATCGATTGATATTTTCCACTGCATAAATAAATTCTCTTAGTGCTTCTGCTTGTTCGCCATCAATATAAGAACTACCCCCTCCAAAGAAAATACTTTTTAGAATCGTTTGGTTGTCAGGTATTTTAGTATCCTCTACTTGCCCCGCTAAAAAAGCAGGAATTAAGAAAAATAGACTTACGAACATTCTTATTATCATAGTTAAAGGTATTCAACACAAATAAAAATAGGCATTTTAAATATATTGACAAATTAATAGCTTGTGACTTGGTCAAAATACAATTAATGATACTAAGCTTACACCAATTTAAAAAATGTTATACTTTTTAAAATGAAAGTAACCTATTTTTTAAACAAGTTTAAATATTATGTGTTAAAGTATATATTATCTAAATAATAGTATTGCTATTATTTGATTTAATCCCTATATTTGTGTCATCAAAATTGTGATTCCCTTTTTCATTGAATTACAATAGCTCAAATTTCACTCTATATTAATTTGAAATCTCGTTAATCCGTAAAGGTTTGACCAGACATTTTTTTGCCTGATAAAAAAAGTAATATGAATCCAGAGAAGAACGATTTTTTAAATAATTTAAAGCATGATTTGCCTGCTTCTATTATTGTATTTCTAGTTGCAGTCCCATTGTGTTTAGGTATCGCACTGGCCTCGGGAGCACCTTTGTTTTCGGGTATTATTGCGGGTGTTGTTGGTGGTATCGTTGCAGGTGCATTAAGTGGCTCTCAATTGGGAGTTAGTGGACCAGCCGCAGGTTTAGCTGTTATTGTTTTAACAGCAATTCAAGAATTAGGAGCATTCGATATTTTCTTAATGGCAGTAGTAATTGGTGGTATCTTCCAATTGTTATTAGGTTTTGCTAAAGCGGGAATTATCGGATATTATTTCCCTTCATCGGTGATTAAAGGAATGCTTTCTGGTATTGGTATTATCATTATTCTTAAACAGATCCCGCACGCTGTTGGCTATGATAAAGATTATGAAGGTAGTTTGAGTTTCAATCAACCTGATGGACATAATACCTTTTCTGAGCTTTTCTATATGTTCGATGCAATGAGCATGGGAGCTATTGCGATTACGGCAATCTCTATGTTGATTTTGATTTTGTGGGAGCAGTCGTTTATGAAGAAAATTAAGTTATTTCAATTGGTTCAAGGACCATTAGTAGTCGTAGGTTTAGGTATTGTCTTGAATCTTATTTTTCAAAATATTCCTGCCTTAGCATTGACAGCAGAGCAGGTAGTAAAGATTCCCGTTCCTGATAGTATCAATGGATTTTTCAATCAATTTACTTTTCCTGATTTTGGGAGTATCAGTTCTCCTACAGTTTGGATAACAGGTATCACTATTGCAGTAGTGGCTAGTTTAGAAACCCTACTATGCTTGGAGGCAACTGATAAGTTAGATCCTTTTAAAAGAGTAACCCCTGCTAATCAAGAATTAAAAGCACAAGGTGTGGCTAATATAGTATCTGGATTAATTGGAGGCTTACCAATTACTCAAGTAATTGTTCGAAGTTCTACCAATATTCAATCAGGAGGGCGAACTAAAATGTCAGCAATCATCCATGGGGTAATTTTATTATTATCTGCTATGGCCATTCCAACTTTATTAAATTTAATTCCGCTTGCGAGTTTAGCAGCTATTCTATTTTTAGTTGGGTATAAGTTAGCTAAGCCAGTCTTATTCAAGCAAATGTATGCATTAGGTAAATCACATTTTGTTCCTTTTATGGTGACTATTTTAGGAATTGTTTTTACTGATTTATTGATGGGGATTGGTATGGGCTTAGCAGTCGCTATCTTTTATGTATTGTATAACAACTACAAGAAACCATTCCTTTTTGAAAAAAATACCCATATGAAAGATGGCGTATTAAGATTGGAATTAGCAGAAGATGTTACCTTCATTAATAAAGCTAGTATTCAAAGAACACTAAGCCAGATTCCAGATGGTGCTAAAGTAATTATCGATGCTTCTAAATCAATTAATATCGATTATGATGTTATCGAAATTATTGATGAATTTGAAATTAATGCCAAACATCGTGATATTGATTTGACTATTATTGAGCGAAAAAGAAAAGGGGTTAATAATCAAACGAAGGAGGTACAGCACGCCTTTGCTAATAACCTGTTAACTATTAAAGAAAAAACGGTATCCGTGTAAAAGATATACTACTCTTATCTTTTTACTTAAGTAAGAGTAGCTAAAATTTTATGGTAATATTTATATAAGGGCAGCTACTTTCGTGTATACGAGTAGTTGTCCTTTTTTTTGTGACAAAGTGGGGGACACTTTTAAAGTGTCCTCCACTTTTACTCTTTGAAAACGAATACGTTTCGTTATTTGCAAACGACATCTGTCTCTATTGTCTGCTCTCTACTCTACGGTAGTTATACAAACATAAACAGGTAGCTACAATCAAACAATTTTACCTCATGTAAAGTATAAGCAAGAAAAATTCGTATAAGTCTAAGCTACTAACTATCTTCGTTTTATAAACAGAAGATGTATGCAAAGCAAAACGAATTCCTTCTCCTCCTCCGATAATCTATCTATTCATTACCATCAATGGTTACCAGATGCCGCACCTAAAGCAATTGTACAAATCTCCCACGGTCTAGCAGAACACGCTGCTCGCTATGAACGATTCGCCGAAGAATTGACCAAAGTAGGCTATGCCGTCTATGCCAATGACCACAGAGGGCATGGCCAATCTGCAGGTAGTCCTGACAAGGTCGGCTATTTTGAGTCGACTCCCTTTTGGAATGCGGCTCTAGGGGACATGAACCAATTGACAGAAATTATCCGAAAAGAACATACGGACTTACCTATATTTTTATTTGGGCATAGTATGGGGTCTTTATTAACTCGTGCCTATATCACGAAATGGGGCAAGCAGTTGAATGGAGCGATTATCTGTGCAACAGGAGGTGACCCTGGTATGCTAGGCAAAATTGGTGGGGTAGTGGCCAAACTCACCTCCATGATTAGTGGAAAAGCAGAAAGAAGTGATTTTCTAAATAAGCTCTCTTTTGGTAAATACAACGATGCTTTCCAACCTAGTAGAACAGATTTTGATTGGCTTAGCCGAGATGAAACAGAAGTAGATAAATACGTAGCAGATCCTTATTGTGGCGTTCCCTTTACAGCCAATTTTTGGATAGAACTATTAAAAGGGGTTTCCCAAATTAATAGTGCTTCGACTTATCAACAAACGCCCAAAGATTTACCTATTATTTTATTGGCAGGTGATAAAGATCCTGTAGGAGATATGGCTAAAGGGGTGCAGCAAGTACATGAGGCGTATAAAAAAGTACAGATTGATGACCTTATTTGTACGATCTATCCAGATGCTCGACATGAGTTATTAAATGAAACGAATCGAGCTGCTGTTATACAAGATATTATCAATTGGTTAGATCAAAGAGTTTAATCCGAATCGCTACAAAATAGTTAAATCGAAACTAAATTAGAATATTATTTTACCACGGATTCACGGATTATTAAGATTTTTAATTAATCCGTGGTAAATCTGTCAACAACATTAGGCTTCATCATTTCTCATTCATCATTTCTCTTTCATTCATGGAACCATACCTATTTCACATCGCCCTATTTATATACGCAGCCTTCTACCTCTACGCGGGCTATTCCCATTTTAAAAACCCTAAATTTTTCTACAAAATAACACCACCGATGATTAAAAAATGGGCAGAACCTATTAATGTAATAGTTGGCGTAGCAGAAATATTAGGTGGTATTGGTTTGCTGATCCCAATGACGCGTTCTTGGGCCGCTTGGGGCATCATTGCCTTATTGATTGCTGTATTTCCAGCCAATATTTATATGCTGACTTCTAAAGGGGCAGGTATGAAAATAAAAATGTGGTTCTTATGGTTGCGCCTGCCTCTGCAAGGGGTGGCGATTTGGTGGGCTTATCAATATGTTTAAGAAACTTATCTGGTTGAGAATTCTTTTTAAATTACCTAAATTGGATAAAAATAAACTCAAGCTAATGATGAATTTATTCTTTCATCGTTCCTAAGGAATGATTAATTTGCAGAGTCAAAAGTAGTTTGACTTAACGTATAAGCTTCTGATTTACCACTTATACCTATTACTTCTTACTTATTACCTCTTACTTATATACGAAATGACTTACGATAATTTTACAGTAAAAGCACAAGAATGCATTCTAAAAGGCCAGCAAATTGCTGCGGGCTACGATCAACAAACCGTTGATACACCCCATCTTTTAAAAGGTATTTTAGAAATAGACGAAAACGTTCCTAACTTCTTATTGAAGCGGATGAATGTGAATGTACCTAAATTAAAAGAGGAATTGGACAAAATAGTAAAAACCTATCCAAGAGTCCAAGGTTCAGAAAAGCAATTCTTAAGCAAAGAAGCCAATCAGGCATTGGCGAGAGCGAAAAAAGAGTTGAAAGAGTTTGGGGATGATTTTATTTCTGTTGAAATGATGTTGATGGGGGTCCTGAAAGGAAAGGATAAAGGCGCAAATATGCTAAAAGCATTAGGGGCAACAGAGAAGGGATTAGCAGAGTCGATTAAAGCCTTGCGAAAAGGAACGAAGGTAACAGACCAAAGTAGTGATAACCAATATAATGCCTTAGATAAATTTGGTGTTAATTTAAATGAAAGGGCAGAATCAGGAAAGCTCGATCCTATCGTTGGTAGAGATGAAGAAATTCGAAGATTACTCCATATCTTATCTAGAAGAAAAAAGAACAACCCGATATTAATTGGACAGCCTGGGGTTGGTAAAACAGCTATTGTAGAGGGTATTGCATGGCGAATAGTCAAAGCAGATGTGCCAGAAAATTTAAGAAACAAAAAAATATATACGCTTGATATTACTTCCTTAATTGCAGGGGCAAAATATAAAGGGGAATTTGAAGAAAGATTGAAAGCAGTCATCAAAGAGGTGACTAGCTCGAATGGAGAAATTATTCTCTTTATTGATGAAATTCATACCTTGATTGGTGCAGGCGGCGGTTCAGGCGGAATGGATGCGGCCAATATTTTGAAACCCGCTTTAGCTAGGGGAGAGTTACATGCGATTGGTGCAACGACTACGGATGAATACCAAAAGTATTTTGAAAAAGACAAAGCCCTAGTTCGTCGATTCCAAACGGTGAATGTCGACGAGCCAAGTATAGAAGATACCATTTCTATATTGAGGGGTCTGCAAGAGCGGTATGAAGTATTTCACAAAATTGAAATACAAGACGAGGCTTTAATTGCCGCAGCAGAGTTATCCGATAGATATATCGCAGATCGATTTTTACCAGATAAAGCGATTGATTTAATTGATGAGGCGGCAGCCAAAATGCGTTTGGAACTAGATTCCGTTCCATCGGAAATAGATGAGTGGGATAGAAAAGTACGGCAATTAGAAATAGAAAAGGCAGCCATTACGAGAGAAGGGGGTGAAAAGAAACTAAATGCCATCAAGGAACAAATGGCGAATGCTAAAGAGAAGTTGGAAAGTATTAAGGCGGCGTGGATGAATGAAAAAGAGATCGTTGATGCTGTTCAAAATATTAAAAAAACAATAGAAGAGCTAGAGCAAGAGGCGGACAAAGCAGAGCGAGAAAGTGATTTTGAATTGGTAGCAAAAATTCGTTACGGTCAAATCAAAGAGAAAGAAGTAATGCTTAAGGTAGCCGAGGAGAAATTAATGAATCTTCCAGAAGGCGAACGGTTTACAAATGAAGCAGTTACGGCTAATGATATAGCAGAAGTAGTGGCTAGATGGACGGGGATTCCTGTCGCAAAAATGCTAAAGAGTGAGAAAGAGAAGTTACTAAAACTAGAAGACGAAATAGGGAAGCGTTTGATTGGTCAGCACGAAGCAGTGGTCGCGGTTTGTGATGCTGTGCGTAGAAGTAGATCTGGTCTACAAGATACAGGTCGACCGATTGGTTCGTTTATCTTTTTAGGGCCTACAGGAGTTGGTAAAACAGAACTAGCGAAATCATTAGCAGAGGTGTTGTTTAATGATGAAAAGGCGATCACTAGAATTGATATGAGTGAATACCAAGAACGCCATGCGGTGTCTCGTTTGGTAGGAGCGCCTCCTGGCTATGTGGGATATGATGAGGGCGGACAATTAACAGAGGCGGTTCGACGACGACCGTATTCTATTATCCTTTTAGATGAAATAGAAAAAGCACATCCTGATACCTTCAATATTTTATTACAAGTGTTAGATGATGGCCGCTTGACAGATAATAGAGGTCGAGTAGCAGATTTTAAAAATACCATTATCATTATGACTTCCAATATGGGAGCAGAAGTGATCTTGGAAAATTTTGAAGATTTAGAGGCAGTAGGAGAGGATCATCGAGCGGATATTTTGGAAACAACCAAGTTGGAAGTTTTTGATTTATTAAAGGATCATTTACGACCAGAATTTCTCAATCGGATTGATGAGAAAATTATGTTCTTGCCATTAACTAGGGCGGAAATAAAACAAATTTTAGGCTTACTATTACGGAAGACTAGAAAGATGTTAGGGAAGCAAGAAATGAAAATAGAGATCAGTGATAAGGCAATGGATTTATTGGCAGACTTAGGCTATGATCCACAATTTGGTGCTAGACCAATGAAGCGGGTATTACAAAAAGAAGTAGTTGATAAATTATCTAAAAAACTCTTAGGGGGCGATTATGTTGCGGGCACTACGATATACGTGCATACAGATAGAAAAGGATTGGTTTTTAGTGATAAACCGCATCCTGGTCAATCAGATGCTTCCAAGGGATCTGCTAAAAAAACACCAACAGTAGTTAAGCCCGTGGCTAAACCAGCAGCTACCAAAACGAAAGAAGAAGTGTTGGCAGCCAAACGAAAAAAGCAATTAGAAGAGTTAAAGAAAGCGACGGATGATGTAGTGAAGTCTACGAAAGATATTGAAAAGTCGAACGGGAAGAAAGAGTAACAGAGCTTGAGTGATTTTATGAACACAGAGACACTGGGACACAGAAATTAATACGAGCCAGTAGCTTTATTCTCCGTGCCTCTGTGTCTCCGTGTTCTAAAAAAAAAACTCAGTTCCTCCTAACCCTTGGAAGACAATTTAATAATAGGACAAATCATTTCCTCCAAGGAAATACCACCATGCTGGAAAGTATTTCTGTAGTAATTATTGTAATAATTATAATTGTTAGGATATAAGAAATACTTATCTTCTTTAGCAAAGATAAAAGTAGAACTAACATTTGGACGTGGCAAAAATGCTTTTTTAGGATCTCTTACCTCTAGTACATCTCGTTTGTCATAGTTCAAATTCTTACCACATTTATATCTAAGATTTGTAGTTGTTTCTCGATCTCCTACCACCTTAGAAGGGGTCTTTACTCGAATAGTTCCATGATCCGTTGTGATAATCAATTGAATATCCCTTTCCGCTATACGCTGTAATGCTTCCCAAAGGGTAGAATGTAAAAACCAAGATTTGGTAAGGGATCTATATGCCGTTTCATCGCCAGCTAATTCCTTTAAGACTTCCATTTCTGTACGAGCATGGGAAAGCATATCAATGAAATTATAGACAATTACCGTCAAATCATTATTGAGATAATTCAGAATATTATCATTCATCTTCTTTGCATGGTACATATTGGTTACCTTCGTATAAGCAAAGCTGATAGGCTTTCTGAAAGTTCGATTCACTTGTTCTTCTAAAAAATCTTCTTCGTGGAGATTCTTTCCTCCTTCATCAATATCATTTTTCCACCAATCCGGAAATTTTTTAGCAATCTCAGAAGGCATTAAACCAGAGAAAATCGAATTTCGACTATATTGAGTAGAAGTAGGTAATATGCTATAAAAAAAATCCTCTTCTTCCACTCGGTATAATTCCGTAATAATTGGTTCTAATATTTTCCATTGGTCAAACCGTAAATTATCTAATAACAACATGACCGTAGGTTTGCCCGAAGCCATCTCAGGGAAAATTTTCCTACGCATTAAATTATTTGACAAGACAGGCGCTTCTCCGACTTCGTTTACCCAATTCAAATAATTCTTATCAATAAATTTTGAAAAAGTATTATTGGCTTCCGCCTTTTGCATAGAAATAGTTTCTGACATCTCTGTTGTATTAGAGGCATCTAACTTTAATTCCCAGCTGATAATTTTTTTATAAATTTCTCCCCACTCTCTAAAGCCTAAGCCATTGTTAATCTCTGTCAAAATTTGACGAAACTCTTGTTGATAATCAGAAGTGGTACGCTCCTTGACCAGCCGTTTATTATCAATAATTTTTTTGAGGGTCAATAAGATCTGATTTGGATTGACGGGCTTGATTAAGTAATCAGATATTTGTTGGCCTAATGCTTCTTCCATAACATTCTCCGCTTCATTCTTTGTAATCATGACTACAGGAAGGTGAGGCGACTTTTCTTTTATCTTAGCCAGTGTTTCTAAACCTGTGATGCCGGGCATAGATTCATCCAAAAATACCACATCAATATCATTGTGTTCTTCGCATTCTTCTAAGGCATCGTACCCATTACTTACGGTCAATACATCATATCCTTTTTTCTCTAAAAAAAGTAATTGGGGCTTCAACAAGTCAATTTCATCATCTGCCCAAAGAATTTTAATTTTATCCATGCGAATTATTTTTGATTTGATAACATATAAGATCTCATGTAGTGGATTAAAATGTATCAGTTAACTTTTTTAATCCACGGGGTACTTTTAAGTGTACCTTCTTCTAAACGAGCAAGTATCTTACATAGTATAAGTAGGCTAAACAAACTAATAATATAAGAATACAAACGTAATTGTCGGTTTTTTATCAATACTAAAATAAAATTAAAATATAATTTTATTTACATATAATATATGTATCTTTGTATAGCAGGCTTATGTACGATAAATACCTCTCAAAAATCGTCAGTACTGCCCTAAATTTACAATAAGAATTCGTTTCTCATAGTATGGGTAGCCCAATGGGCTGCCTTTTTACTTTAGCGTATCTAGTAGACCTTTAAAAGGTAACAAAGCTAGTCTACAATATAAATCTTGCCAACTGTATATTATTAATCCTACTCTTTATTTCAATCATTGTTTTGTTTAATTATGGTTCTGTAGTTTTGCAGTGATTTAGACTACTGGACATTTTTAGAAGTGAGATCATCTTTTTAGGACGGTAAGTACAGCCTAATATGTTGACAACGTGATGTTTGTAAACCTTGTTTGCAATCTGACAATATAGTGATCTAACTTTTGATAGCTAAATATCTAGTATTTTAAGTCTCAAAGCTACATTATGATGAATAAGAAAAAAATATTCAATGATCCAGTTTATGGATTTATTACGATTCCGTATGATATTTTATTCGACTTAATAGAACATCCTTACTTTCAGCGACTTAGGCGTATTAAACAGTTGGGATTAACAGATTATGTATACCCAGGTGCCTTACATACTCGGTTTCATCATGCATTAGGTGCTTTGCATTTGATGACCGAGGCTATCGAATCTTTAAGATCTAAAGGTGTAGATATCACTGAAGAAGAGGCGATAGGTGTTTCTATAGGTATTTTATTACATGATATAGGTCATGGTCCTTTTTCTCATGCTTTAGAGCATTCTTTGGTAAATGTTCATCACGAAGAATTGTCCTTACTATTTATGGAGGCCTTAAACAAAGAGTTTGGAGGTGCTTTATCAATTGCTATACAGATATTTACCAATACCTATCCCAAAAAATTTTTACATCAATTAATTTCTGGACAGCTGGATATGGACAGGTTAGACTATCTAACTAGAGATAGTTTTTTTACAGGGGTACATGAGGGCGTAGTGGGATATGATCGGATCATTAAAATGCTAGCAGTAAGAAATGATGAGTTGATGGTAGAGGAAAAAGGGATCTATTCTATAGAGAAGTTCTTGGTTGCTAGACGATTAATGTATTGGCAGGTGTATTTACACAAGACCGTAGTAGCAGCAGAGCAGATGTTAGTAAAAGTACTAAAGAGAGCAAAGGAACTAGCCCAACAAGGTGTAGATTTAGATGTTCCAGCTAGCCTTAAGTATTGTTTATACGAATTAGATTCTGTTAAAAAAATCGATCAAAATCCGAGTGATCTATTAAATAACTTTGCAAGATTAGATGATTATGATATATTTGCAGCCCTTAAGACTTTTACCCATGTGGAAGATCCATTTTTAGCACTTTTATCAAAGGCACTAATAGATAGAAAGTTATTTAGAATTGAATTAAAATCTATCCCTTTTAAAAGTGACTATATTGATAGTATTCGATCTAAAGTATTAGAATCATTTCCTATCAATAAAACGGATGTAGACCATCTCATCATAACCGGCAAGGAAACGAATAGTGCTTACAACACATCTAAAGAAGAAATAAAAATACTATATAAAGGAGGTAAGATACTCCCGATGTCAGAAATTAGTGATTTTGGAATCAAAACAGAGATAATTACCAAGTATTATCTATGTTATCCCAAAAATATACCCTATTTTTGACGCAAATAAGTTACTAACATAGTGTTTGTAAACTTATTGATATAATACATATAAAAAAGTAATCAATACAAACAAAACTTCTCAAAAGTGGAAAATATGTTTTTCTTGAGGTCTATGTGAATATAGGGATCAAGAAAAGCATCCCTTTTGGGTTTTCAGTTTATTTTTAAATAATCAAAATTGGCATTGTAATTATGAAAAATTTAGGATTCTTACTATCTATGGTGTTCATGCTAGGGGTAGTTACTTTATCAGCTCAACCAACTGATAGTGACCCTGTGGCGAAAGAGCCAGGAAAGTGTTATGCTAAGTGCTTGATTTCTGATGAATATGAAACAATCACAGAGCAAATAGAAACTAAGGCTGCTTCAAAAAGAGTAGAAGTAGTTCCTGCTGCTTATGAAACAGTAACAGAGCAGTTTCAATCTAAAGCTGCGGCTACAAGATTAATCGCTGTTCCTGCTGAATTCGGAACTACAACAGAGCAAATGTTATCTAAAGAAGCTGCAACGCAGTTGATAACAACTCCTGCTCAGTTCGAAACTGTATCAGAGCAAATGTTGTCACAAGAGGAATCTAAGCGTTTAATCGCTGTTCCTGCAACTTATGAGACGGTATCAGAACAAGTTTTAGTACAAGAAGAATCTACAAGATTGATACCTGTACCTGCTGTTTATGAAACAGTATCTGAGCAAGTTCTTGTTCAAGAAGAGTCTAAGCGTTTAATCGCTGTTCCTGCTGTTTATGAAACAGTTACAGAGCAAATGGAAGTAAAAGCTGCTTCTTCTAGAACGATTACTGTACCAGCAACTTATGAAACGGTTACTGAGCAAGTACTTCAACAAGAAGAGTCTAAAAGATTAGTTGCTGTACCAGCAACTTACGAAACAGTTACTGAGCAAGTAATGACTAAGCCTGCTTCTAAGCAGATGATTCCAGTACCTGCGACTTATGAAACAGTTACAGAGCAAGTATTAGTGAAAGAAGCTTCTACTAGAATCGAAAAGATTCCTGCAATGTACGAAACTGTTACAGAGCAAATTGAAGTGACTCCTGCTTCTACGAAGTGGGTAAAGCGTAAGGCGGATAGAAACTGTCTTTCTGCTGATCCTAACGATTGTTTAGTATGGTGTTTAGTAGAAGTTCCTGCTGAATTCAGAACAGTTACTAAAAGAGTTAGACAAGGTTGTGCGGCTGGTTATACTGATAATGGAGAAGACTGTGTTAAAACAGTAGAAATTCCTGCTCAGTACGGTACACAAACAAAGCAAGTGTTAAAGACACCTGCATCTGTACAGGAAAGAGAAATTCCTGCTGAATATAAGACAGTTACAAAGCAAGTAGTTAAGACACCTGCAACAACAAGAGAGGAAGTAATTCCTGCTCAATACCAAACTGTTTCTAAGCAAGTAGTGAAGACGCCTGCATCTTCTAGAGAAGAGGCAATTCCTGCTCAGTTCACAACAATTACAAAGCAAGTAGTTAAGACACCTGCAACAACAAGAGAGGAAGTAATTCCTGCTGTATATAAGACAGTGACTAGACAGGTTGTGAAAACTCCTGCTACGACAAGAGAGGAGACAATTCCTGCTGTGTATAAGACAGTAACTAGACAGGTTGTTAAGACTCCTGCTGGTGTTCAAGAGGAAGCAATTCCTGCTGTATATAAGACAGTAACAAAGAGAGTAGTAAGTACTCCTGCTGGCGTACAAGAGCAAGAAATTCCTGCTCAGTACCAAACGATTACAAAGCAAGAAGTTAAATCTCCTGCTTCTACAAAAGAGGAAGCAATTCCTGCTCAATTCGGTACACAGTCTAAGCAAGTTGTAGCTTCTGCTGCTTCTACTCGTGACATTGATGTTCCTGCTGAGTATACTACTGTTACTAAGAGAAACTTAGTAAAGAAAGGTGGTTTCACAGAGTGGAAAGAAGTATTATGTAACTACCAAATTACAACAGAAGTTGTTAGATCTGTTCAAGCTGCTCTTAGAACAAGAGGCTACGATCCAGGTCCAATTGATAATGTAATGGGTACTAGAACTAAAGCTGCTTTAACTAAGTTCCAAAAAGATAATGGTCTTCCTGTAGGTCAAATGGACAAGGAAACTATGAATGCTTTAGGTATTAAGTACTAAGCATATAAATAGATACGAATCAGGTAATATGCTTGAGGAGTTATTCTAAATAAAAGAGCCTCACATTCTTCATTGAATGTGAGGCTTTTTTATGTATTAGGGAAAAGGGAATGTTGTTTTATTCTATGAAACACACTAGAATTAATTGTAATACACATAGGCATATAGACCACATAGCCTATGTGATCTATGTACCTATGTGTTTATTATTAAGCCATATGAGCAACTTACTTTAAAGAAACTTTTGTGTTGAATTTGATCTCAAGTCAGCATACAAAAAAAGCCCTCGCAAGATCAACTCGCGAAGGGCTTAATTTTTGGAGGTTGGGAGCGGATTTGAACCGCCGTACGAGGTTTTGCAGACCACTGCCTAGCCGCTCGGCCACCCAACCATTTTTGCTTTGTCTTATGGTATAACGCATATATCACCAAAGCGGTTGCAAAGATAATCTATTTTTTGTAGGATACTTATTTTTTACAAATTAATTTTATTTTTTTTACCCTTTTTAGGTTATCTAAATTGATTTCTAAGTTTAAATAATGTGTTTTATTATATCTTTTTAATAAAAATTCAAAAAAAGAGACTTAGATAGATTTTTACATTTGCTAGACAAATTTAAGTGGGAATTATACTATTCTTTTAGTTACCCAATTTTATACCGAAATAAAGTCATTTAATGAATTTAAATTGGTTTATTCCGATTAAGCGTAAAATAAATTTGCCTGCCCAAATTGACTTAAATTATTTAGAAGAATTCTAAATAATCATACCTATATAAGATGTATTGCCGAAGAAAGCGATGAATTTTATCTTTGCGCATAATTTTAAAAAACTGTTCAAATCTTAACTGTTTTTTAACAAAATCGTGATTCAGATGAGTAGCATTTGCTGAAATAAATTCTATTCTACATAAACATCATTTTCAATGATATATCGGTATTTATCTTCGAAATCCTTTCTGTTGGTGGTTACTCTCTTAATGAGTGCCAATTTTCTATTTGCTCAAGACCTAGCGGAGGGTAAAGAATTGTTCAGAGCAAACTGTGCCACTTGCCACAACAAGAACATGAAGGCTGACATGACTGGTCCTGCTTTAGGTGGGGTAGAGGAGCGTTGGGCAGATTACCCAAGAGAAGATTTATATTCTTGGATAAAAGGATCCCAAGCCTTGATTCAATCAGGCCATCCTAAAGCGAATGAGCTGTGGAATCAGTGGAAACCAAATATCATGCAGAATTTTGGTAACCTGACAGATGCGCAGATTGACAACATTTTAGCTTACGTAGATGATGTCTATGTGAATGGTGTTAAAAAACCTGGCGGTGCTGGTGGGGAAGTTGCTAATGTAGGTGTCGCAGCAGATCAAGGAAGTAATACCTTATTGTATACCGTATTGGCAGCAATACTTGGTTTGTTAGCATTAGTGCTGGCGAGAATCATTTCTAACCTTAATACCTTAGCTCAAGTAAAGGATGGGACAGCAGTTGCGGGTACTAAGAAATCTATTCTTGATATATTGACCAGTAAAGGTGTTGTCGCTTTTGCTTTATTTGCATTAGTGGTAGCAGGGGGATATACAACGATTAATAACGCCATCACTTTAGGTCGTCAGCAAGGATATACACCAGATCAGCCGATCAAATTTTCACACGCACAACATGCAGGTATTCAAAAAATAGATTGTCAATATTGCCATGACGGTGCTAGACGATCTAAGCATTCTGTTATACCAGCGGCTAATACTTGCATGAACTGCCATAAAGCAGTAAAGTCTGGCTCTACTTATGGTACTGCGGAGATTTCTAAAATATACGCTTCAATAGGTTATAATCCGAAGACAGATAAATACATCGAAAACTACGAAGAGCTACCTCAAGAAGAGATAGAAAAGATTTATAAGGGTTGGATTGTAGATCAATTTGTTCAAAGTGATGATGCTAAAGCAAGGTTTAAAGGAGCGAAATTGGCAGAGATGGCAGAGGAAGAAGCGATGAAGCAGTGGTCAGGTATTGTATCTTCTTTGACGAACGAACAAAAGAAAACGGTACAGGGTCCAATCGAGTGGGTTAGAATCCACAACTTACCAGATCATGTTTATTTCAACCACGCACAGCACGTATCCGTGGGTAAGGTAGAATGTCAAACTTGTCATGGTAAAGTAGAGCAAATGGAAGTAGTTGGGCAGTATGCGCCACTATCTATGGGATGGTGTGTGAATTGTCACAGAGAAACAGAAGTAAAATTTGCTGATAATCCTTACTATGATTCATTTGAAAAATATCACGCAGAAATAAAAGATGGCTCAAGAGACAAAGTAACAGTAGAAGATATAGGCGGGTTGGAATGTCAAAAATGCCACTATTAATATAATAAAAAATGAGGAATGTGAAATGAGGAATGATGAATACGCAATTGGTATTCATCATTTATCATTCATTATTTATCATTCACTTAACTATAACTGAATTTAGATGGAAAATCAAAAACTGGGGATTTGGGTAGGCACTGAGGATTTGAACAATGATCCTGCCTTTGCACTGGAGGCGGAAAAAGAATTCAAGCATGATCCTGCAACCGCAGACAATAAAGAGGTAGATATTTCTTTAGAGTCCAACCGTAGAGATTTCTTGAAATATTTAGGTTTTGGTATAGGTGCGGCTACGATAGCTGCTTGTGATACGCCTGTACGTAGAGCCATTCCATATGTGACCAAGCCAGATGCGATTGTACCAGGGGTAGCTACTTACTACGCTTCTTCTTTCGTAAAAGGTGGAGACTATTGCCCAGTTTTGGTAAAGACAAGAGAAGGAAGACCGATCAAGATAGAAGGTAACAGTTTGTCTAGTATCACCGGTGGTGGTACAAGTGCAAGAGCACAGGCAAGTGTGTTAGAATTATATGATACGGCTAGATTAAGAGGTCCATTAGCAGCTAATGCAGAAGGTAAATTTGGCAAGACTACTTGGGCAGACTTAGATGCAGCAGTGAAAGGAAAGTTAAATGCTGGTTCTCAAATCAGAATTGTAACGAATACTATATTAAGTCCAACTACTAAACAAGCATTAAGCGACTTTACAGCAGCTTATCCAAATGCGAAGGTAGTTACTTACGATCCAGTTTCTGCTTCAGCTTTACTACAAGCGAACGAGGCGAACTTCGGTGTGAAAGCCGTTCCAAATTATAAATTTGATAAGGCAGATGTTATTGTAGCATTTAATTGTGATTTCCTAGGTACTTGGATTTCGCCAATTGAATATGCAAAAGGCTACGCTAAGAATAGAACAATTACCAGTATATCAGGCGCGAAGATGTCTCGACACTATCAAGTGGAAGGACATATGTCAATGACTGGTTCAAATGCAGATAATAGAATTTTAGTAAAGCCATCTGAACAAGGCGTAGCAATTGCTGCTTTGTTGAGTGCGCTTGGTGGTGGCGGAAGTGCTAGGGGCTTGAATGATAAAGCGGCTGCACAGATCAAAGCAATGGCGGCCGATCTACAAGCACATAGAGGACACTCTATTGTAGTATCTGGTTCTAATAATAAAAGCGAGCAAATCATGATCAATAAGATCAATAATTTGCTTGGTAATTATGGCAATACGATTTCTTTCACGGGCGCTTCTAACCAGCGACAAGGAATTGATAAGGAAGTACAAGACCTGATTGTAGAGATGAATAGCGGTAGGGTAGACGCCTTATTCGTAATGGGAGCGAATCCAGCATTCGATATTCCTAATGCAGCAAAATTTGTAGAAGGTGCAGCACAGGTTGGACTAAAAGTTTCTTTTGCTGGTTTAATGGATGAAACTACTTCTTTATGTAATTATATCGCACCAACAAACCACTTCTTGGAATCTTGGGGAGATGTAGAACCAAAGAAAGGATATTATAGTATCATCCAACCAACGATCAATCCTTTATTTGATACCAGAGAACAAGAAGTTTCTTTACTGTCTTGGGCAGGTAAAAATATGGGATCATCTGATCAACCTTATTACGAATATATTCAACAGAATTGGAAAAATAACATTTTTTCTCAGCAGACGAGTTATGCTACCTTCCAGAGTTTCTGGGATAATGTAGTGCATGATGGTGTGTTTGAAGCACCTGCTGGCGCAGGCGCGTCTGGTTTCTCAGATGCTAGCGTTGGAGCAATCACGCAGCCGATAGCGGGAGAAGGAATGGAAATCGCTTTCTACGAAACGGTTAATATGGGGGCTGGTAATTATGCGACTAACCCTTGGTTAACAGAAATGCCTGATCCAGTTACTAGAACAACTTGGGGTAATTTCCTAGCCGTTCCAGTAAAATGGGATGGGGTACGTTTGTTTGAAGGCATGAATGGCTTGAATACAGAAGAGTATAGAGGTAAGGCAGACATTGTTTCTTTGGATGTAAAAGGAATGCCGCAAAACGTAACTGTAGTAAAGCAGTTCGGTTTAAAAGAAGGAACGCTAGCCTTAGCTTTAGGATATGGACGATCTGTTGTAGGAGAAGCGGGCAAAGATGTTGGGGTGAATGTTTATCCTTGGTTAACAACGGATGCTGATGGCAATACACAATACTTTGCTTCTGCGGCAACTGTTTCTGGTGCTATTGCAGAGGATGGTTTATTCCCATGTGTACAATACCACCACACAATGGGTGTGAAAGGCTTGGATAAAAAGACAGGAGAGGAAATCAATGCGGATGAAGCTGCAACGGTAGATGATAACATTCTAGCAAGAATGTTAGGTATGCAGGGTTTCCAAGGATCTTTAACACAAAGATCAATTATCCGTCAAGGAGATGTAAAAGAAATAGAAAAATTTGCTTCTGATTTAGTGCATGAAAGAGAGCACCACCAGAAGTTAAATTCTTATACTTTATACCCAGATCGTAGTGAGTTATATGGTGCAGGTCACCACTGGGGCATGTATGTAGATTTAAATGGTTGTATTGGTTGTGGCGCTTGTCAAGTAGCTTGTGTTGCAGAAAACAACGTACCTGTTGTAGGAAAGCGAGAAGTAGCAAGACACCACGAAATGACTTGGATGCGTATTGACCGTTACTATTACGGTGATTATGAAAATCCAAATGTTGTTTACCAACCAATGATGTGTCAGCACTGTGATAACGCTCCATGTGAGAATGTTTGTCCAGTTGCAGCAACCAATCACAGTTCGGAAGGTTTAAACCAGATGACGTATAACAGATGTATTGGTACGCGTTATTGCGCGAATAACTGCCCATACAAAGTTCGTCGTTTCAACTGGTTAGATTATACAACAGCAGATTTATTCCCTTCTAACGAATTTGAAATTAACGGCGAAGAGATTCCATTCGGTGCAGATAACTTAACTAGAATGGTCTTAAACCCAGATGTTACGGTTCGTTCAAGAGGGGTTATCGAGAAATGTTCCTTCTGTGTACAAAGAATTCAGGAAGGTAAGTTGACAGCGAAGCGAGAGAATAGAAAATTAGTAGATAGTGATGTTCGTTCTGCTTGTCAAACAGCTTGTCCAACAGGTGCTATCTCTTTTGGTGATATGAATAATCCAGATGCACCAATTTCTCAGAAAATGAAATCTGCTTTAGCTTATAAAGTATTGGAAGAAATCAACGTACAATCCTCCGTACATTATTCTGCTAAGATCACTAACAAAAACGAAGCGTTAAGTTAATGATGAATGAAAAATGAGGAATGATGAATTTCGCTTGCTAGTTGGATTCATCATTGCTCATTCATAATTCATCATTTAAATATAAAATTATGAGTGCAGTTGTATCTCCGATTCGGGAGCCGTTAATCACGGGAAGTAAAACATACCACGATATTACGGAAGATATTTGTGGGCCAACGGAAAGAGCACCAGGTTTGTTATGGACCATTGCGATGGCATTGTCTGTAGCAGGATTGGCTACTTTTGCTTTTTCTGTCTTTTGGACGGTTTATTTTGGTATCGGTACTTGGGATTTGAACAGAACCATTGGTTGGGGTTGGGATATTACCAACTTCGTTTGGTGGATCGGTATCGGTCACGCAGGTACATTGATCTCTGCGATCTTATTACTCTTCCGTCAAAAATGGCGAACAGGGGTAAATAGAGCAGCGGAAGCGATGACCATTTTTGCCGTTATCTGTGCGGGTCAATTTCCATTGATTCACATGGGACGTATCTGGTTAGCATTTTTTATCTTTCCTTATCCGAATACAAGAGGGCCTTTATGGGTAAACTTTAACTCGCCACTTCTTTGGGACGTATTTGCGATTTCCACTTACTTTACGGTATCTATCTTATTCTGGTATACAGGTTTAGTACCTGATTTTGCAACGATGAGAGATCGTTCTACTGGAATGAGAAGAAAAATATACAACTTTCTTTCTTTCGGTTGGACAGGTTCCGCGAAGCACTGGCAAAGATTTGAATCTTTATCCTTGATCTTAGCAGGTTTAGCTACACCATTAGTACTTTCTGTACACACCATTGTATCTTTTGATTTCGCCACTTCTGTTATACCGGGATGGCATACAACGATCTTCCCGCCTTACTTCGTAGCAGGAGCGATTTTCTCAGGATTTGCGATGGTATTGACTTTAATGTTGATTGCTAGAAAAGTACTCCACTTAGAAGACTATATTACACTAGAGCATATCGAGTCTATGAATAAGGTCATCTTATTAACAGGTTCGATTGTAGGTACGGCCTACTTAACAGAATTATTTATCTCTTGGTATTCTGGTTATATCTATGAGCAGTTTGCCTTTTTCAATAGAGCCTTAGGGCCATACTGGTGGTCGTATTTTGGTATGATGGCCTGTAATGTATTATCGCCACAAATTTTCTGGTTTAAAAAATATAGAAGAAGTATTTTCGTCACCTTCTTCATGTCCATCTTTATTAACATCGGTATGTGGTTTGAGCGTTTCGTAATTATTGCGACAACTCTAGCGAGAGATTATTTACCATCAAGTTGGAGTTACTATGTGCCTACTTGGGTAGAGATTGGCATCTTCGTTGGGTCTATGGGATTATTCTTTGTATTGTTCTTATTATTTACAAGAGTAGCACCAGTGGTAGCGATTGCGGAAGTAAAGAGTATTTTGAAAACATCAGGTGATCAATACAAGGGCAAGAATGCGATGCCGCATCATCATGCACATGATGATCATGGACATCACTAGTTAATTTTGAATGCCACTGTTCATTCAAAATTTATTCATTCAAAATTCAACATTGAAATGAGTCAAAATAAAAGTAAAGAAGTACTATTCGGTTTATATGATGATGAGACGGACTTGATGGATGCGATCCGAGTAGCCAACAAAGAGCATTTAGAAATCGACGAAGTGTTTACACCTTTTCCTGTTCACGGATTAGATCACTTATTACACTTTGAAGAATCTCGTTTGCACATTGCAGGTTTTGTATATGGAGCAATGGGAACTTTGACTGCCTTTTTATTTATGTCTTGGGTCTTCACAAGAGATTGGCCGATCATATTTGGGGGTAAGCCATATTGGTCTGTACCTGCATTTATTCCGATTACGTTTGAGTTGACAGTATTGTTCTGTGCAATCGGAATGGTCGTTTCTTATTATACAGTTAATGGATTAGCGCCAGGTATTACGATTCCTACTTTACATGATCGTATTACAGATGATAAATTTTGCATTGCTTTTAATACGAATGGAGCAAGCGCACAAGATATAGGAAATATGAAGGACTTTTTGTCTAAGACAGGAGCTTCCTTAATCGATTCTAAAGTAGTATAAGTCGATGAAAAAATAAGTTCCTGATTTTTCAAGGAAATTATTTTTAATCAATACTAAGCCAGTGGTTAGTTGGTAATATTCATTGTGTCGAAGCATAAGGAATCAACCAACTAAAAACAACCAATAATTTTACAATGAAAAAGTCTTCTAATATAACTACGTTTTTAGTAGCATTTGCTTTGTTCTTTGTTTTGTATGCATGTGGTGGACCGGGTCCGAATGAAACAGGAACGGAGTATATGCCAGATATGGGTCACTCTATTGCTTATGAGGCGAACTATTATGATTATTACAAGCATAATAGATGGGGAACTGCAAATGAATATTATGAAATGGCAAAGCCTCGGAAGCCAGTCAAAGGAACTATTCCAAGAGGGGCTGCTGGTCATGCCGTATCAGACAATCCAAATGCGTTGAAAGTACCACCAAATGGTAGTGTGCCTTATTATTATGCAGACACAGAGGAAGAAAGACTTCGTGCGACAGCAGAAATTAATGTAAATCCTTTTCCGATTACAAAGGAAGGACTGGCTGTTGGAAAAAACTTATATGATATCAATTGTGCTATTTGTCATGGTACAAAAGGAGATGGTAACGGATGGTTAGTAGATGAAAATAATCCGAATCAAGCTTATCCTGCACAGCCAGCGATCTTAACAAACGATGAGTTTACAGGAGCTTCAGAAGGACGTTTTTACCACGCTATTATTTATGGCAAAAATGTAATGGGCGGATATACTGATAAATTATCTTACGAAGAAAGATGGCAAGTCATTCACCATATCCGTGCTTTGCAAGCAAAAGATAGATCATTAGCTTATTCTCAAGAAAAGAATACGTTGAATGCAGTAGGTGTACCAGGTGGACCAGCTAAGCATGCTAAAAAGCCTGCGAAGCTAGAAATACCTACACTAGCACATGGACATGGTCATGATGATGGACATGACGCTGGACACGGGCATGAGGGAGATCACGGGCATGATGCAACACATAATGAAGTAAAGCATGATGATGGACATGGACATGGCGATCACGATGGACACGATCATAAAGACGATCACCATTAAAAAGTAAAAGCTACGTATCTACCGTAGCTCAAGCTTCCAGCTTGAGAAAATAGCACTCAAGCAAGATGCTTGAGCTACGTTCAAAAATTAGTAAATACTCAATAAAAAATAATGAATCAGTTCAAATTTGAAGGCCGTCAAAAAAGCTTATTCATCGGTATGATGATCGTAGGGCTTATCTGTATGGGACTAACCTTCGTTTCGGATGATGCACTTCATACAAGATTCTGGACAAATTATTTGCATAATACCGTATTCTTTTTAGGTATCTCTTTTGTCCTAATGTTTGCTTATTGTGCTTTTACATTAGCGTATGCTGGTTGGTTTGTCAACTTCAAGAGAATTTGGGAAGCCTATTCTCAATTTTTGATTGTAGGACTAATCTTGATGTTGCCATTGATTGGTGGACTGTGGATGGACTACCATCATTTATATCACTGGAATATTCTAGAAGATGTAGCGAATGATCCTGTTCTTTTAGGAAAGTCAGGATTCTTAAATAAATGGTGGTATACTTTAGGTACTTTAATTATTGTAGGTGTTTGGTACTTATGTGCTAGGACCATCAGAGGCTACTCGATAGCAGAAGATAATAATGGTGGAGACACTAGTTATAGTGAATATGTAAGCATTAAAAAGTGGGCAGGATTTTTCATGTTCTTTGGTGCTTTTACAAGTGCAGCGATGATTTGGCAGTGGGTGATGTCTCTAGATGCACACTGGTATTCTACGATGTTTGCTTGGTATTCTACAGCAAGTTTTTTAGTGGCGGGTTTATCTCTGACTATTGTAACGATTATCTTTTTGAAAGATAAAGGCTATTTAGAAACAGTAGATGGGAATCACCTACATGATATAGGTAAATATTTATTTGGATTTAGTATTTTTTGGGCTTACTTATGGTTCGATCAGTATATGCTAATTTGGTATGCAAACAACGGAGAGGAAACGGTTTATTTCCAAACTAGAATTCAGCAGTACCCAGTTTTATTTTACGGCAATTTATTAATCAACTTTGTCATGCCGTTCTTCGTATTAATGCGAAACTCTGTAAAGAGAAAGCATGGTATTATGATGTTTGCTGCAATTATATTATTCTTCGGTCACTGGTGGGATGTGTTCATGATGATTAAGCCAGGGGCTTTGCACACGGCACATGAAGCATTAGGTCACCACGGAGATCATGGAGGATCAACACCTGGTTTTACAATACCAGGATTATTAGAGATTGGTACTTTCATGGGATTCCTTGGATTATACTTATACTTAGGTTTTAATCAATTGACGAAAGCTTCTTTGATGCCTAAAAATGATCCTTATATCCAAGAGGCAATGCACCACGAAGTAATTTAGAACAGAAAGTATTGCTTGCTGTATGAAAACGAAATTTATCTCTATTCTCCGCTCTAGAAAAAGCTACTTAGAATAAATCTAAATAAGAAATATAGAAATAGTCTGACAATTGAATATAGGACTTGGATTATTTTTGTAGTATAAGAAAAACAGAACTATTTGAATGAGAAATGATGAAAGAGAAATGATAAATGCCACATAGTATTCATCATTTATCATTCTTCATTCATCATTTCCAATCGTTCACTATAAAATAAAAGATGACTGGTTTAATCATTTTATTATGTATTCTCTTGATCGGCGTTGTAATTGTACAGCTTGGACGATTGGTAGAATTAGCTTCAGATATTAGAGGTGAGGAAGCGTCACAATTGGCTGCCAATGATTTTAACGGACGCTTTGGGGTGTTCTTTATGGTCGCATTTTTGGTGGGTTGTATTGCTTGTTCGATTTACTACCGACCAAGTATCTTAGGATATGGACCACATACAGCAGCTTCGGAGCATGGTGTATGGTTAGATGGTGCCTTTCATACAACATTAATTGTAACAGGTATTGTGTTCTTTTTAACACAAATTGCCTTATTCTGGTTTGCTTTTAAATATAGAGGTAAAGCGAATAGAGTTGCTTTTTTCCAACCACATGACACTAAACTAGAAATTATTTGGACCGCGATTCCTGCTCTAATGATGTTCTATTTGGTTGCAGATGGCTTAACAATCTGGAATAAAGCAATGGCGGATGTACCAGAAGATGCAGTGATTGGAGAGGATTATATGGAGATCGAAGCAACTGGTAAACAGTTTGCATGGGATTTAAGATATCCTGGTCCTGACGGGGTCTTAGGTGCTAAGAATTTTAGAAAAATCAGTGGTCTTAATCCATTAGGCCAAGATTGGGAAGATATTGAAAATTTAGATGATCAGCATGTTTCTGAAATTGTATTACCAGTAGGTAAGCAAGTAAGGGTTCGGATTACTGCTCAAGATGTATTGCACAATTTCTATTTACCTCACTTTAGAGTGAAAATGGATGCGGTGCCAGGTATCCCTACTTATTTTGTATTTACACCAACAACTACGACAGAAGAATATAGAGAGCGTTTAGGTTCATTAGATAAAGATGGTAATCCACTTTATCCAGAATGGCATGTGCCATTTGATGAAACAGAGCCAGATGGTCCAAAAAGATACGAAGCTTTCAATTATGAATTAGCTTGTGCAGAACTATGTGGTAAGTCTCACTTTAGTATGAGAAGAGAGGTGAAAATTGTTTCTCAAGAAGAGTACGATGAATGGATTGCCGCTCAAACTTCTTATTATTTACAAAGTGTTCGTGGTTCTGAGGAAGATCCTTACAAGGACAAGTTGTTAGACTTTGAAATTAGAGATAGAAAAACAGAGTTCAATGATAATATCAATAAAGCATTGTCTTCTGATACAGATAAGATTATTCGTCTGAAGTATGTGAATTTTGAAACGGGTTCTGCTACTTTAACACCACTTTCTAAGTATGAATTGGATAATGTGGTCGCTGCCATGAACAATTATTCAAATTTGACATTGGAAGTAGGGGGACATACAGATGCTACTGGAAATCCCGAGAATAATTTATCATTATCTGATGCTCGTGCAAATGCAGTAACGAATTATTTGAGCTCAAAAGGCATAAATCGAGATAGAGTTCCTGCACGAGGATATGGTCAAGATCG
>CALJIY010000254.1 GCA_937973945.1 uncultured Saprospiraceae bacterium
ACCGTAATCACTGGTTTTTGGCGGCCTGCTTTATTTTTACTATCATAAGTTATACCAATTGTTCCCTCTTTTCCAGGTTCAATGGGTATAAATGGATAGCTCGGAAAGGTACATCCACAACTGACATCTACTTTTTTTATCACGAGGGGCGCATCGCCAACATTTTTAAAGTTAAAATCATGTTTGACAATTTCGCCCTGCTTAATTTTTCCAAATCCGTAAGATAGCGCTTCAAACTTTATAACTGGTCTAGCTTTTTTCGTCTTTTTCTTAGGTTTAGTAGCTGCTTTTTTAACAACAGGTTTATCTGCTTCTTTAGTAACTTCCTTAACGGCAGTTGCTGCTTTTTCCTTAACGGCAATCACCTTGTCCTCTGTACTTGCTTTTGCTGCTACCAAGGTAGGTGTCACTTCTTTTACCTTTTCTTTGATCGACTCCGCTGTGGGTGCTACATTTGTCTGTACAGCTTCTTTCGCTTTATCTGCTATGACTTTAGTCGCTGCTGCACTTGCTTCTTTTGCCTCCGTTGCTTTATCAGATATGGCTTTGACTGCTGAAGTGCCTACATTTGTAGTCGTTTCCGCCTCATGTGAATGGCATTGAGTGAATAAAAACGAAAGGGCTAACAAACAAGCAAAAAGGATAAATCTATTTTTCATGATTAGTATTTTATTGAGTGGTTGTAGCAGGTGTTAATTTGTAGGAGTTTCTTTGTAATTAAGACTGAAATATTTATCAATGTCACCTTTAAAAACTAGTGATTTTATCGAAGTTGGTTAAGAATGTATTCTGTAACCATTTACAACTGATGTATCAATTCATTTTTAAAAAACTTCACCAATATTAAAGAAAATTATCGAAGTAGCGTAAGACTGCCCATATCGATTTTCTCCTCGTCTCCACATAAATATCTTACTCTATACAACAAAACCCCTGGATTTAGTTCCTTATTATTGAATCTTCCATCCCATTTTTCTTTAGGATTTGTGGTAGAAAATATTCTCCCACCCCATCTATCGAATATCTCAAAGCTAATCAATTTATCCTCCAATACAACAGAGTTACTGATACCATAAGTATCATTACGACCATCGTTATTAGGCGTGAAAGCACTTGGTAATTGAGCAGCACAAGGCAAGCTTTCTGGATCAATGACGGTAATCTGTAAGGTATCTGTTGCCGCACAATATTGATCGCTTAAAGTTACTTCGTAGGTAAATACGCCTTCGATGGTCGGAGTAATAATAGGATTAGAAATGCTAGGATCATCAATACCTGCTCTTGGTATCCAATCATAAGTATCGGCACAAGTTTTTCCTAATTCAATCTCTACAGAGGAACCTAAGAAAATGACCGCATCTTCATTAGCGATTCTATCGGGCTTTAAGTTCAAGGCTTGTACTTCTTCCACTCTTAATGCTCTTTCGTAAACTTTTAATTCATCTACTAAGCCTGCAAAACGATTAACATCTATGTCAACACATTTTCCATCGCCAAGACTGAAAACACCATTACTCTCCACATTTACTCTAGACTCGGCAGAAACTTCTTCTGTTAAGACCCCATCAATGAATAGTTGACTTCTGTTTCCTCTTCGGATAAATATGATATGATACCAACAAGGTTCTGGATCGAGTGTGCCATCCACTTTGGCACTTCGCATTGCATTTTGACTTAATTCTGCGGCAATCGAATTAGAACTAGCTTTAAAATCTATAGTGAAAGAACGATCGACCGTACAAGCGTCCTGTTTGGAAAGAATAACTTGCGTACCAAGTGGTTGGGTTGGTTTGATGAATAAACTCACCGTGAAATCAATCGTACTAAAGGTATTCACAACTGTTCCTAAGAATTGCAAATAATCATCTTCCCCATCCAGTAGAATCGCATTCCCAGATACACCGCAAACACACTCAGGACTACCAGCGATAGTTGCACTAGCATTATTCCCTGTATCATCCTTACCTTGATCAAAACAATCATCAAAGGAATAGTGCGCTACTAAGCCATTCACCACTTCTTGAGCGGAGAGGGTAGTGGTCCATAAAAACAGTAAAAGGATACAATAACTAAATCTCATATAATTTTAATAAAGTAGTAAATAAGCAAGAGAGATGCAGCGTAGTAGCGCTGCATCTCTCCACTTCTGCGTATAACATACACGATATACTAACGCAGACAAAAAACCAATATTTTACCTATCGAAGAAAACTAAAGGAATAGCCTTCTATTTGCCAAAAAGATCGCCTAAACCACCTAATCCCGGAGGAATCATGTCCTTCACTAGATTATTCGTTTCCTGAGTTTGGGTATCCACAGCCATCGCTAATGCTTGATTAAAAGCAACCATTAGCAAATCTTCTAACTGTTCCGTATCTGTCAAATCTATTTTTTCTTTATCTATTGCGATATCTACTACTTGTTGATTAGCGGTCACCGTTACCCTAACGGCACCATCACCTGCGCTTGCAGATAATTGAATAGTAGCTAATTTTTCTTGCAGTTCTGATTGCTTGCCTTGCATGCTGCCTAATAAATCTCCAAACATGATATTAGTTATTAATTAACGATGAAGTAATTAAAATACAAAATTAAGGTTTTCAAAAGGATAAAGACATCCTAAAGTTTGTCTTATAATTCTTTTGCAGGTATCCACAAAACGGTCTTAAAATCTTGCACTTTATGCCCCTTTACGACGACTCCTTCTCCTTCAAGTAACTCTTGCATCATCGTAGGGCTTGGGAAATGCCCACGGCCACTTAATTCCCCTTTACTATTGACGACCCGATGGGCAGGTATGGCATCTTCACTGGTCCAGTTGCATTTGTTCAAGGCCCAACCCACCATTCTAGCTGAACCCAATGCCAGATAATCTGCAATAGCCCCGTAGGTGCTAACTCTACCAGCTGGAATTAGCCGAGTCACATCGAATACTTGTTGGTAGTAATTTTTTTTATCGCTCATAAAAATAGATTAGAGAGCAGTGAAGCGAGAGTAGAGACATATTTCGTTCAATTGTCTGCGCTCGTTTCCTGCTGCTGCTGGTAAGTTTTTGTAATGCGAAACCTTTATGTTGCTCGTCTCTGCCTTAAACAAACTTTCTGTTAACCAGCATTTTTTATTAAAAAAATCAAAATATACTTGATTTAAATAGCTTTTTCTACAAAAAACGAGTGCCTAAAAATAGTACATTTTATTTTGTTTAACCTTGTTACAGTAAAATGACAAAATTTCCTAAGTTCCAAAGTATTTTTGCTTGGAGCTTATTTCTACTTTGATGCTTTAGGATTTTCTCATCGGACGACCTTATTAGTAAGTCAAGTTATATCTGATTAGTTACAATGGAATATAGCTAAGAAAAACTATTTAGACTTTATGTAATAATGAGATTATTCCTGGTTTCTGAGTTATTCCTATTTCGCTCCCCCTTGGGGGTTGGGGGTTTATAAGATTAGGAGACACTTACTTGAGGTGACCCCCAACCCCCAAGGGGGAGCGATTCTCGGTTATTCTCAATAGTCTGCTATTTTTGTTCTTGATTCTTTCATTCCTAGAAGTTTGACTAGTTAAACTGGAGCTTCTTATTAAGAGAATTTAAGTCTCAACTAGTCAGATAACGATTGACTTATCCGACGAGAAATGATACCAAAGTAGAATTATGCTCGATCATTCTATTAATTTTCATCAATTCACGACTTATTCCGATTTTGGACAACAGAAAAGTATGTTAGACGGCTACAAAATTTTAACGGTAACCCATCGGAATGTCCATTTGGATAAGATCAGTGATTTTATTTTACCTCATGCTGATGAGGCGGAACTGGGGGAAAAGCTAAACGTATTAAAAGCTAAACTGAATTTATCAGAACTACTATATACGGCTACTTGTAATCGAGTTATTTATTTATTCCACACGGATATTGACTTAGATATCACCTTTATAGATCACTTTTTTAGAACCATTGATCCTCACCTTTCTAGCGATTTCATAGCGAAAGCTGTTGCTGCCTACGAAGGCAAAGAAGCCATTGTTCATTTCTATGAAGTGGCCTCTTCCATTGACTCTTTGGTGGTAGGGGAGCGAGAGATTATGCGCCAAATAAGAGAATCCTATAGCCAATGTAAGGATTGGCAACTAACTGGAGATCATATTCGATTATTAATGAAATATTTGGTTCAAGCGACAAAAGAGGTATATGCTAAGACTAGAATTGGTGAAAAACCAGTATCTGTGGTCTCTTTGGCGATGTTAAAATTAAAAGAAACCAACTTACCAAGCACTGCTCGAATCTTATTAGTGGGTGCAGGACAAACCAACACACTAGTATCTAAGTTTTTACTAAAACAAGGTTATCGAAACATTACGGTTTTTAATAGAAGCATAGAAAACGCACAACGTCTAGCAGCTTCTGTCAATGGAAATGGACATGCTTTAAGTGATTTGCCAAATTACAAAGCGGGCTTTGATTGTTTGATTTGTTGTACAGGGGCTACAGAAGCGATTATCAATACCACTTTATACCAAGCGCTTTTGAATGGCGAACAAGGAGAAAAAGTGGTCGTCGATTTATCCGTTCCTAATAATGTATCTAAAGAAGTAGTGGCTCAATTTCCTACTCGACACATTGACATAGAAATTTTAAAAGAATTAGCAGAGTTGAACTTATCTCTCCGCAAACAAGAAATAGGGATCGCTAAGATATTACTCACCGATCAGTTCAAAGCATTTGAAGAAGCTTTTCAATGGCGACAATTAGAAAAGGCGATGCGCCATGTTCCTGAACAAGTAAAGGAAATCAAAGAACGGGCGATGAACGAAGTTTTTAAAAAAGACTTAGACGAATTAGATGATAAGTCCCGCGC
>CALJIY010000255.1 GCA_937973945.1 uncultured Saprospiraceae bacterium
GGCTTGTTGGTCTTGAATTTGGGCGTATATTTCATTCGTCGAGAAGAAGGAGTATTGGAATTTTAGAATAATAAAATTACTTAAGACTTAATTTCCTTTGTACGCCTTCTTTACCTTTCGGCAAATTTTATTTTTAGGACATTGATTATCAGTAACTATATAAGTAGCTATATAATTATTCTACCCCCTCTCCTTGAGAATCAACAAAAAATTAAGCCCTTGTAATTCTTTGAATTACAAGGGCTTTCTATTTTTGAAGTGAACTAAACTACCTGTCGAATGTCGTGGCGACGTCCACTTTTATTATTTAAGAACAATCATTTTCTTTGTAAGGAAAGAGGTATTCGTTTTTAAAACTAAATGAAACATCCCTTCTTCTAAGTTTTGGGCATTATATTCCAAAGTATGAGTCCCTTTATCCAGAGGCTGTGTTGGAATGATTTGATCTACTAACTGACCATTTAAATTAAATACTAATAAACTGATCTCTTCTTTTTCTACCAAATTGAAATGGAGTGTTGTTACATTAGTAAACGGATTCGGTTGAATAGTAAGATCAATATTAAAAGCTTCAGCAAATTGTAGATTATCTTTTAATTTATCAGTTGTAATATCTTCACTTGTTTCTAATAGACTGTTAGCATATACTTCTCCCTCTTGTAAAGTGATTGTACAACTTTGAATGTCCGCTGTAAAAATACTCCCTCCTTCCGCATAAAAGCCTGGCTGAAGCGCTACAGAGTTTCCAGCAAGAAAACTAACTGTTTCTCCAGAGTTAACCTCCACTATATTTCCATCCGTCTCAATAGTAGTAGCAGCTCTAAATATACCAGTAGACCCTGGAACATCACTATCCGTGACTATCATAGATGACCTACACTGTCCATCACCAAGGTCATTCATATTTGGACAGGCTGCACCTGTTGTCATAATGGTAGTGCCTGAATCACAGTTATTAGAAAGCCAATCACTCCATTCATCAGTAGCAGAACAATACACTGACATAGAGATCGCATAAGATGAACACGGAGAGAGTCCAGATATTGTAGCAGTGTTGTTTCCAAATGATAAACCCGAACAGATAGCACAAGTAAATTGTCCTGTTGCTAAATCCGTATACCCATAAGCAAATACATCTGCTGGTGTAGTACAAGTGACGATTACAGAGGTATCAGTTATATTTGAAAAACTAATTTGAGCAGCAGTAGGGGTTGGACAAGAACTGGCTTGTATAGGGGATAAACAGCCTGAAAAAGCCTCTATTTTATCAGCTACTTGAGAATGAAAACCTTGTGATAAATCTACTCCTGGATTGCCATTTTGCGAATTATCAGTATAAGTTATATGGCAATAACTCATAATTGTACCTGCTGGACTAGGTACACCTACATTGCAATTACAAGATCCATAGCCAGCATTATTCCCACAACAATCTATTGGAGTGTCATTGCCATTCCATGCACAGTCATGGGTATGAGGAGAACTAAATTGATGCCCTAATTCATGTGCCAGCACATTTATATCCCAAGAATATATGGAAAGATCTGAATTAAAAGTATTATCTATTCCACTAACACCATACAATGGACTAGTATGCGTATCCGGAGAAGGACAGTCAGGACGGTCAGCAATACCTCCACCCACTGGAGCAGTAGTTAAAATATGAGCAAGTCGTCCGTTATATCCACTCGTTGAGAGTTCACACACAAATAAGTCCAACAACTGTCCTGCACTATTTAGATTAGCTGCATCATATGGATCAGGTACACTCCAAACAACTAATTCCGATAAATTAAGGTTTGTATTTGCCCCCCTAGGACCAGAACTGGGATTTGTACTTGCACCATAAATACCTGCAACCATATTAAAAAGATTAGTTGCATACGTAGTTGTGGCAGCTGTTGTTCCATTCGTTAAATACATCTGGTAGTCGCATTCTAGATAAATATCTACTGTATTATTTGCAGATCTTGAAGACCCTCGATTATCCGTAGATTTGATCCCTTCTAAAGTGGGTAGCGTAGTCGTCTCTCTAGTATCACAGTTGAACTCTAAAGGACGTTTGTAATCTTCTTGCCTGTATAAAAGATAATAGTCTCCATTGTTATTTTTAGTATTCAACTCGATATTGTAATTATTGCCATTAAACGCAACTACTCCATATAGTTGATCTTTAGTAAGCGTAAAACCTACAAAAGAGTTCTGTTCCCCAACTACGCTTCCTAAATAATGTAAAGGTTTTTCAAAATTAACGACCCTATCTCCCGTAGCCGTTTTTTCAATTACAGAAAAATTTTCTGCATAGAAATTATGCGCTGTCAGATCCAACTCTATTATTGTGGAGGCATCAATTGGCAGCTTTAATTTAAATGCGGTATTTTGACTTCTAAAGGTTTCATGTGTAGCTTTTATATTATCAATTCTTAAGATAGAAAATTCTTCTAAGTCTTCATCTAGATTAATAGAAGTTCGCAAACTTTCATCTAGAGCGAAAACATCTAGTGAGTTTTGACTGTGTAGTGAATTAAAAATGCTAGAAAAAAATACTAGAAAAAAAACTATTCTTCTTGGTGGAAAGTTGAAAAAAATCATTTGGGTTATTTAAGATTAAAAAATTATTTTGCAAATTTTCGGCTGACCGATCATAAACAACTTACATTCTTAGATAATTTAATAAAGTTAGAATATTTTGTTTGCTGGTAAGAGAATTTGGAAGGGGCAATTTGGAAAAGAAATGAGTAGGCTCATTTGGTAGTTGTTGAAAGATTAAAGTTGAAATTCTCCAAAGCAAATATATGAAACATTTAAATAATATAAAAAACATATTTAAAAATAACTATCTGTCTTTTGATTGACTCATCTAGCTGTAAAGATCCATCTGTTAAATCTAAAACCATTTTATTATTTTTTAAGAACCTAATTCTTCTTACCTTCGAATAGGTAAAACTACCTAGATTTTTTAACAAAAATTAATATGTAATTATTTTAAATAAATCTTATTACACCATTTTCATTAAGCATCTCCCCCCACCCTACTCTTAATCAAGACTTTTTAGATAAGTCATTTTTGTAATACAAAAAATGCCCTCTAGCTATAAATGTTAAAATAAAAAATATATCACGCAGTGGCATTTTTATTGCATTAAGAAAACTCATACTATGAAGATAGATGTCCACATCTACACAAACCAAAACGGCCCCCTATGAGAAAATTTGCACCAGTTATGCTACTCGGCAACCTGCTCCTTCTGGTAGGTTTACAATCCTTTACTTCCTCGGAAGCACCTGTCCTAGATTATATAGACCAATACAAGGCAATTGCGATTAGCGAGATGTATCGTACTGGCATTCCTGCGAGTATTACAATGGCACAGGCCATTGTAGAATCGAGATATGGTACAAGTACTTTATCTGTAGAGTCTAATAATCACTTTGGTATTAAATGCAAGGGTGGCTGGGAAGGTAAAACTTATTATTTTAAAGATGATGACTATAGACATGGTCGCTTAGTCAAGTCTTGTTTTAGAGGCTATGACGATTCAGTGCAATCCTACTATGATCATTCTGATTTTTTAGTAGAAAATCCTCGATATGGGGTTCTATTTACATTAGATAAGTCGGATTATAAAGGCTGGGCAAAAGGCTTAAAAAAATGTGGCTATGCTACGGATCGTAATTATGCCAAAGCATTGATTGGTACAATCGAAAAGTATCAATTATATTTATTAGATCAAGAAATAAATGTACCTAAAGAGGAAGTAGTTTTAATTCAACCTGTTCAAAAAACAGAGGTGCTTGCTTTTACTACGCCTAGCACTAGTTTCAAACCTGTTACCTCACCACCAAAGGCTTTCAAAATACCTACAAATTATAAAAGAGGAGAAGGGAATCAGCGGGCTTCCATTGCTGATGAGCGGACTTTTCAAGAAGAGGTGTTTCAAGGAGAAGAACCTTATTTATTTGAGATTGTGCCTAATGTGGAGCGGAAGGATGTTCATAAAAAATAGAAGTCAGAGGTCAAATCGTCCTGCTTAGCTTACGAGAAGAGGACTGTCAGAGGTCAGATTTATGACGTTGACCACTATACGCTCATTCTGCATATTTAGAACAGAGATGTATTTCGTTCAGAGAACAACGAAATTTCGTCATATTTAGACAAATTCGTCTCTATTTTCTGCTCTCACTTCTCTATTCTTTAAAATAGTAGGTGTGTGGGTTGATAGCTTGCGGGTAGGCGATTACTTAGCACTCAAA
>CALJIY010000256.1 GCA_937973945.1 uncultured Saprospiraceae bacterium
TCTATATTATGGTAAGAAATTTGAAATCCTTGTACTTCTGTTGATTTACGTTTACTCATATTGTTTGATCCAGTATTTTTAAACCCAGCGTTTTGACTGGGTTTAAAAAACGTAAGAGATTTTAGATTTCTTAATTAAAAATCTTAACACTTCCAAATTAAAAGCATTGAAGCCGTTACAACCTAGAAATCCGCCGCTTCAAATCCTTTATTTGCGCTTCATACTTATTGTCTATCTGTAGAAATTGCTTAGCGTGGTCTTTTTTAAAGGCATTGATATAAGCACCTTGAACGGCAGGTTTTTTCAAATTCTCCTCATCCGTCAAGTCTGCATCAAAAGAATAACTTGCCAAGCGATTTAATTTAACCTTATCCATTGCCTTTGTTTTGGCCTTGGGGTGTTTTAGCACCAAGACCTCAATCAACTGCATTTCTTCTTTATGGATTTTAGAATACACCTTTTTCAATTCTTTCTCTAATCCTTCCTTCTCTTTCTGGTACTCTTCCGCTACTCGCTTTTTAGCACTCCGTTTCTTTTGCTCTTTTTTGATCGGATCAATAATCTCTTCATGTTTGGCCATGTTGACAATATGTCCAGCCACATTCTTAATACTATCTCCTTTCTTGATTCTACTAAGTGTATATTTAATCGCATTTCTGACTTGTATCTCCGGATGCTGATCGAGTAATTGACCCAGTGCTTTTTTAGACAGCCATTTGCCCACTAACAAATGTAATTCTTCCACAATCGTTTGATCCGTCTCGGCTTGTTCCGCTACGGGTATTTCAATCACCTCTACATCCCTTGCGGCAGTTTCCGCATAATTTGTAAACGGATTGTCCTTATTCTTTCTAATATGAAACTTTAGACTCTTCACTCCCCTACCCTTCTTAATTTCATCAAAGGTAAATTGAATATCGGTAAATTCTGCCAAGTCCTTTTGTGCTTTCAGGATAACCCTGTTTTTAAAGTGCCCATATAACTTGTACTTGTTTTCTATCCCTAAAATACTTTTTAACTCTTCTATGGAAAACAGCCGCCAGCCTATTTTTTCATACTGCTTCAACAACTCATAGATTCTAATGGAATAGGTACTCGGCAGTTGTAGAATATTCCGAACATCATACATCGTAAACTGCGATTTCAATTGAAGCAAGAAAGGCTTCATTTTTGGATGGAAAGAGATCGTTAGGTATAGATGATCCGATCCAGGAGAAACGCCCCCTTCCGTCACGGCACTATCTAAACCAGAAATAACAGGTGTTTCAAACTGACGTTTCACCCCATTGAGTTCATAAGGGATGTAAAAGGTTTTGGTCATTAACTTCTTAGCGCCATCCCGAAGCAGCTGATATGCTTCTTTATTCTTGGCTAAATGAAAATCCGAGACAATATCCCTTAGATAGATTTTATAATCCTTGAAGTCTTCATCTTCTCGCCTAATCAAGGTTAGCATCTTGGTAAACAGACGCATTTCCCAAATATCAAACTTATATCTAGCCTCCACTAAGTTATTCGCCTTCCGAACGAATTTTACAATTTGCTGGCTCATAATTATTAGGTTTTCTTGTGTGTAGTTTCCTCTTATATAGGTCCCTTATGTTAGACCCCTAAATCTGTGATGTCAATCCCTATTTTCGTGATACATCCCCCTATTTTCGTGATAATTACCCCTAAATCTGTGATGCTAATCCCTATTTTCGTGATAATAAAACCTAAATATGTGATATTTAAGCTTGTAATTCACTGTTTATCAATAACTTATAGCCTCCGAAAAGGATTAAAAGGTATAAAAAAAGGATTAAAAAGAATAACAACAACAGTAAAGGCTATCCTAAATATGTGATAATTCAGCTGTTGTTGTGTATTTTTTTTAATTTAATAAAGCTATTCCAACCGAAATTTGTGATAGTTGACACTATTTACAGCAATAGTTCTATAAATGCCCCTAAATCTGTGATAATAACCACTTTCAGTAAGCATCTCCTTACTAATTATCACATTTTTAGGGATCAACACCCCTAAAAACGTGATAGTTTCTATTTAATCGCTTATTTCTTATAAGAAACTATCACATATTTAGGGATAAAACCGATTTCACCCCTAAATATGTGATAATAAGATGCTTGATAAGAAATATTGCTACGCTTATTTATCACAAATTTAGGGGCAATGAATAATATTCCCTAAATATGTGATAGTAGCAAACTTTGCAGCAGGTCTTTCCTCTTTAAATTATCACAAATTTAGGGGCATCAAATAAAGCCCTAAATTTGTGATAAATAGTCTTCAAAGAGATTCCCAGCTTTCGTTTCTTAGACTACTGCACCCCTAGAGGTGTGATAGTTGAGTAGAAAAAAGAAGAGCTGCAAGATTACTAGCCCTAAATTTGTGATAGTTGGGATAAATAATAAAGGTGAAAAAATGGAGTCTATTTTCACCTAGTTACTTAAGACGTTAATGCTTATCCAATAAGCTAAAATAGTTATGCAAAGAGCTTTCGTTGAAGGGAAGCATTTTACTAGAAAATGGCCTCTCGCCTACTTATTGTTTGCAATATAAAATAAAATTCTGATTCTGTGCTAATAAACGAATACATTCATTTTATTAGAATATTCTTTTACAAACGAATAATAGAACTACCCTACCCGCTTGTGTATCGAAATTTGAGCCAATCTCGATTTTGAAAAGCAAAGTAATACTGCACAATATATTATACTGAAATAAGTATTTACTGATTTCAGTATTTCCGTATTTACTGCGAATAAAATAAAAAGTGTTTATAAAAGCCCCATCGGATGGCTTCGACAAACGTTGGGTTACAGCCTAAGCCACTCCTCCAGATTAAGCGGCGGACTCTTGATAGCGGGAACTTAGAAAGTGGTTGTCATCTGGATTTAGGGAAAAAGCACAGCTATTTTGAAAATTTCTGCCACCTACCCTCGCGCCATAAATATCTACTAATCATTGGTCTCTTATGAAATCCCTTTGCAGTAGATACTGAAATCAGTATAATTTTTGAAATGCCTACAGAAACAATTACTTACTAAAATCCGCAAATCAGTATTTCAGTAAACAACTATGTTGTACTATCTCGTTCAGTACATCCGTAGATACTGCAATCAGTGCAAACTCTAGGTCAATACAATGGTATTTACTGCAATCAGTAAATCAGTATGCAAGCCCGCTTTATAATACAGCCATATTTACTGAAATCAGTATATACGGAAAAGTCTAAATTCTGAAATACGGTATTACCAAAATCAGTATTATTAATCAGTGTTGATCTACTGATTTCTGTAAATCAGTAGATACTGCAATCAGTGCTGTGTTAGCATTGCTACACAAAAACACTTTATTTACTGAAATGAGTAAATCAGTATTTCAGTATGTTGTACACCCCACTCCTTCACCAAAGGCGTATATACTGAAATACTGTATTACTGAAATCAGTGTATTTTGATATACAAGGACATACGTACTTCCGTAAATCAGTAAATACTGCAATCAGTGCTATTTAGATTGCTATGCAAAAGTATTTTATTTACTGAAATAAGTAAATCAGTGTTTCAGTAGATCAGTATGTCGTGCATCCCACCTTTTCAGTAAAAGCGTACATACTGAAATACTGCATTACTGAAATCAGTGTGTTTTGATATATAACGGCATACTTACTTCCGTAAATCAGTAGATACTGAAATCAGTATTGCTGGAAAGCTGATATTCTGAAATGCGCTCATACTGAAATCCGCAAATCAGTATTTCAGTATGTAAGTAAAGCATTCCGTACCGTATTTCCGTGAATCAGTAAATACTGAGATACGGAACTACTGCAATCAGTATGTTTCTTTAAGTATGTCGACATACTCATTTCCGTAAATCAGTAGATACTGCAATCAGTATCTGTTTTTAAGTTATTATACTGAGATACTTACATACTGAAATCCGCAAATCAGTATTTCAGTATGTAAGTATAACGTTCCTTGCCGTATTTCAGTAAAGCAGTAAATACTGAGATACGGTAATACTGTAATCAGTATATTTCTAAGTAAGTCGATCTACTTGTTTCCGTAAATCAGTAGATACTGAAATCAGTATGTATTTTATATCTTTTTACTGAGATACTTATTTACTGAAATACGTAAATCAGTATTTCCGTACAAAGTACCTGAATTAATGTTTTCCGTAAATCAGTAGATACTGCAATCAGTACTATGTTACTGCAATCAGTACTATGTTACTGCAATCAGTACTATGTCGTGACGTATATACTGAAATACTGCAATCAGTATTTGAGGTTTTAAAAACTTTACCATGATTTCAGTAGATCAGTAAATACTGCAATCAGTGCGAATGGATTTATCTGGAATAGGGTAGGGGAGTTGCTTCTTTCAGTAAATACTGCAATCAGTACCGCTTCTGCGTAGCTAGTTACTTGAGATTTATTTTGTTTATTTTCAGGTGACTTGGATGCCTCCCTTTCTTGGAAAGTTTTGGTTGGATAAGCTGTCCCACACAAGGCTAAATTCGAAAACAATCACTTTCTGTTTATTTACCTGCTATTTTTTTGGGCTAAGAAGCCTTTATAACCCATTTGGCTATCATTGCCTTATTCTTAGAAATAATAGCTTATATGTCGTTGAAAACAGCTTAGGAAAGGAAATTAGCTCAACTTTTTTAGTGCTGAAGAATTTTGATTAGCAAAATAGCGTTATTTTCAGTATTTCAGTAAATACTGAAATGCTTTCAGGTAAGCACTTTTACCTTCTTAAATTGACCAAGCTAGAAATAACTTTGTTTCAGTAAATACTGAAATACTGAATTAAGTATTTACTTTTTTACTGCAAAAAGCTTTCTTCTTTTTTAAAAATGCTGTATCATTGCGAAGAGAAAATCAAAACCATTTTTCCAGTAAAATTTTACTGGAAAATATTTTTTGAACAGGATTTTAACTACTTTTTAGAAAAGGAAACTATACACACTACCTAAATTTTTCGAAAGAATTATTGCTGATTTATTGAAGTGTTTAATTAAACAATAGAAACAATTAAAACTGTTTCTAGGCTTTATTTAGGCTAATACCAAACTTCATTGATCTCACCTGCATAGTTCCAAACCCACCAAAACGGACGATCTGAGTACGATAATCAACAAACTAATAAGGCAGTGCTTTATTAAATTAGCTATCTATTATTTCAGTAAATCAGTAAATACTGATTGAAAGGTTCGTTCTTATGCTTCTTTAGTTAGGGGAGACTAAGCAACTTAATTAAATTTATTTTTTATGAAAATTGGCGTTACAAATTTAAAAGGGGGTGTTGGCAAAACGACCGTTGCCCAAAATTTAGCGGTATGTCTAGCCCACATGGGGTACAAGGTGTGCATGGTAGATACCGATCGCAACCAAAATAGCCTGGAATGGTCTGGCGTAAGAGAGGCAGATTTACCCTCTATCCTAGTGGTAGGCGTGATTGATGCAAAAGCATTAACCAAGAATGTAGAACATTTAGAGAAAGATCATGACTTCGTGATCATTGATGGAACCCCTAGTTTATCAGAAATGACCACTCGTATCTTATTAGCCAGTGATCTTTTATTGATCCCTATATTGGCGAGTGCCCACGACTTAAGAGCCATTCGACAATTTATAGAGCGATACGACCAAGCCAAAGAATTTAAAGAAGACTTGCCTGCCCACTTCTTTATCAACCAATTTTCTGCGAGAAAAGTCATTCATCAAAGCATTAAGGAGATGCTTGCACAATATGGATTGCCGATTATGGAAAGCACCTTTAAAGAAAGAGTCGCTTATGTGGAATCCGCAGTAGAAGGGAAAGGCGTTTATGAAATAGGAGATAATAAAGCAAAAGCAGAAGTCGTGACCTTTACAAAGGAAGTACTAGCTATTGCAGAGGACAAAGGATTTTTGTAATTTGCAGTAAATCAGTATTTACTGATTTCAGTAAATAATAAGTAATTATCCTTTATCAATAGGGTAGGGGAGGGCTGATCAGCGATACCGAGCAATCCTATTCAGCATTTTAGCAATCATTAACATCACAGAAAAATCGTAGAATAATGGCAAAGAAAAAATTAGATATGTCTAAACTTACTTTGGGAAATGCAAAGCCTTTAGTTAAAAAGACACCCACAACAGGAGATGAGGCCGTCGCAAGGATTCATCAGACAGAGACGGTAACTCAGCCTGTTCAAAGAACAAGTGTTGTGGAACCAGTGGCTGCACCAGTGGTAGCACCAGTAGTGAAAGAGGTGGAACAAGAAGCACCTTCAAGGGTTGAGGCAGCGAAGGAAAGAAAAAATCCAGTCAAAAAGACCAGAAAGTTGAGTACCAATAAAAAGGATCTAACGAGAATTACCGTAGATGTAGAAAAGCCATTACACAAACGAATTAAAATAAAGGCGCTTAATCAAGACCTTTCCATTAGAGAATATATTATCAATTTAATTGATAAGGATTTGCAGAAGAAATAGCGATTGTTCTACATGGAACATAGGTAATATATATATGTATATGGTACTGATTTAGTTACGATATTTGGATCATGCTGTATTTTGTTAATGGAACTAATAGATCTTACCATTTGTATATATTTTGAACAGGGTATAATGGTAATAGGTGCTAAAAGTGTCGGACACCTCTGAAGATGTCCGACATTTTAGTAGTTGTTTATTTGATATATTTAATATATTTAATATATTGATAATTAGTTTATTAAATAAGCCATACATAAATCAATCGTAGCTTCTATTCCTTTCTTATGCGTTCGTTCCACGCCATGAGAAGCAGAGACACCAGGACCAATTAGCCCTACTCGAAAATCATTGCCTGCTCGCAATGCTGCTGAACCATCAGAGCCATAATAGGGATAAATATCTATGACATGCGGAATTTTATGTTTCTGTGCTAGCTTGGTCAATTTTTTTCGCATCTCAAAATCGTAGGGTCCACTAGAATC
>CALJIY010000257.1 GCA_937973945.1 uncultured Saprospiraceae bacterium
GGGTTTTTCTCATATTTGCGCAAATAACTTCATCGTTTCTTATAAATTTTTAAAAATGTCAAATAATTTATTAGCCAATAAAAAGGGAATTATTTTCGGAGCTTTAGATGATAAGTCGATCGCATGGAAAATAGCAGAACGTTGTGTAGCAGAAGGGGCTACCATTACCCTCACCAATGCGCCAGTGGCACTTAGGTTTGGTAAAATCCAAGAATTAGGAGAAAAATTGAATGCTAGCATAATACCTGCAGATGTAACCAGCCAAGAAGATTTAGACAATTTATTCTCTCAATCGATGGAGATTTTAGGAGGCAAAGTTGATTTTGTGCTGCATTCCGTTGGTATGTCCCTAAATGTGCGGAAAAAGAGAGCCTACACGGATATAAAATATGATTGGATGCAGAAAACATTTGACATATCTGCCATCTCCTTTCATCGAATGATGCAGACCATGTACAAAATGGATGCGATAAATGATTGGGGGTCTATTGTAGGACTTACTTATATTGCTGCTCAAAGAACTTTTCCAGACTACAGTGAAATGGCGGAATCTAAATCTTTGTTAGAATCGTTTGCTAGGAGTTTTGGTTACCATTTTGGGGTATCAAAGAAGGTAAGAGTAAATACAATTTCTCAATCACCTACAATCACTACTGCTGGAAGTGGTGTAAAAGGCTTTGATGTATTTTTTGATTATGCAGATAAAATGTCACCTCTTGGCAATGCATCTTCTGAAGATTGTGCTGCATACTGCGTGTCTTTATTTTCTGATTTAACTAGAATGGTTACAATGCAAAATCTATATCATGATGGTGGGTTCTCTCAAATGGGGATGAACCCCGCTGTTTTAGATGTGACCTAATACATTTTATGTCCTAATTGTCATATTTTCATTTTGAGATAAGTTGGTGATAGTGAGATGTTTGACAAAGAATACACTTGGAATCATTAAAATAGTCTGTCACAAATTACCCAAAACTCTACTTTTATTACAAGAAATTGTATTATATTTGTAATGCCTTTAATGATTCTCTCTATTGTGGTAAAGTCTTTCTTTGGAAAGGCTTTACTTTTCGTTTTTCTTACCTACAGTCTTTTCTTTCCTTTCTTTAAGTTTTTCAATTACTTTATCATAGGTCTGCGTTAATCGTTCTGCATCCCGCTTGAGTAATTCCATATCAGCTTCATATTTACTTTTCGAAACCTCATGAATTTCAAAGACCTGATCATAGTATACCGTTCTAAGGCTATCTCTGTGAGAAATATCTCCTTGCTGTGCTGCTGCCTCGCTAATATGAATATCCACTAGTATGTTAATCATCTTCTCTTCCTCTATACTATAAGTTTCTTCACTTTCTTGACAACTTGCAGCTAAGAATATTATAAGTGATGTCGAAATCATTATAAGCTGATATGATATTTTACTCATTTGTAATTATCTTTTTATTAGTTCTATGTAATAATAAACAAAAAATGGTTTACGTTAATGCTGTTTGAATATCCGACTAGAGGGTGATATTTTAAAAGAGTGACCTCCAAGCACCACTATTAGTGGCCGTTTTTTCGGCTATAAACTAGTTAATTCTGAGTCATTAAACGATAAAAATAAACTTTAAGTCCTATCGGTATCATTTTTGACATAGAAATAGTTTAGGTAACAGTAATGTTACAATACAAAAAACCAAACCCACTCCTCTAATCCTCCCTTCAAATTTTTTAGTCATCGGTTTTATAAAATACCAGCAATTGTATAAAGCATTTATCAAGACGTATTTTTCAGTTTTATTGCTTTTAAGCTGCCATATACTAAGTTCACAAATTTCTTCTAATATGACTTTACAGTCAAATTGGAATGGTAATAATATTAGCCGCTCTGGAAATTTTTATAATGATTGTTGGGGTTATGTGGATGGAAAAGGAAATGAATACGCGATTATAGGCTCTCCTGAAAAAATTCATTTTGTTGATATTACCGATCCTACCTCGCCGATTCTTAAAAATGAATTCATTGGCGGTTCAGCTAGTCTTTGGCGTGATATGAAGACTTATGACTGTTACACCTATGCAGTTGCAGATGAGGGACAAGAAGGCTTACTTATTTTTGATATGTCTGCGTTACCAGACGGACCCATTACTCAAGCCAATCAAGATAATTCTACTTTTACTGAAGCCCACAATTTATATATTGATGTACCAAATGCTAGACTCTATGTCATAGGATCTAACACCCGTAATAATGGCTTAATCGTCTATGATTTGAGCATAGATCCTGCTAACCCCACATTACTAGCAAGTGTCGCATTGCCGGGTGGATATATACATGATCTATTTGTAAAGGATCACATAGCCTACTGTTCCAGTGGATATAATGGGCTCTATATTTATGATTTCGAAAACCCTGCTGTTCCTGAATATAAAGCATCTATCAGTTCGGGCGGCTACAATCATAGTTGTTGGCTTACAGAGGATGGGACAAAATTGATTTATGCAGAGGAGGTTCCAACAGGACTGCCCATGAGAATACTGGATATAACGAAGATGGAAGAGGACGATCTAGAAGAGATTAGTTCTTTTCAAGATCCTTTAATCACTACTAATAGCAAAGTAACGTATCATAATCCTTACATACTTGACCAATATGCTATTGTCTCTTCTTACGAAGATGGCGTTGTAATTTTTGATATTTCTAATCCCTTAGCTCCAAATAGGGTAGGGCATTATGATACTTATAGTAATTCCTCTTATACGGGGTATAATGGGTGTTGGGGCGTTTATCCATACTTCCCATCGGGAACGATCATTGCTTCTGATGGCATCACCGGATTATATGTTTTATCTACTTCACTGTCTATGACATCAGACTGTGGGAATGGTCAATTAGATGCTTTTGAGCAAGGCATAGATCGGGGAGGCTTTTGCAGATCCAATTGTGCCAACTCCGGTAATAAATGTACGGATTATGACAGAGATGGCTTTTCAGCAGAATTAGACTGTGATGATTACAACCCCTTGGTCCCTGCTGCAATCGGGACCTTGTGTAATGATGGAAATTCAAATACGGTTAATGATAAAATTCAGGCAGACGGATGTACTTGTGCGGGAGAATAATAAAAGAGAATCAAAAAAAATAATAGCATGAACCAATTTTGCCAAAGTTTAACAAGCGTTTTATTTCTTATGCTCTTTTGTTTGCCAATTTCATATGGGCAACAAAGAACATGTGGAAGTGCTCAACTGCAACAAAAGTTAAATAAAGATGCCGTATATCAGCGAAAGCATATTGCTCGGGTAAAAAGTTTTCAATTAGAAAATAGCAAAATTAGACGGAATGCACTTAATTGCACAGATACCATTCTTCTTCCAGTTGCTATCCATTTCCAGAATATATCTAATCCTGATATTGCTTGTTTAAGAAACTTATCACAAAATCAAATTGATATTTTAAATAATGATTTCCAAGCTAAAAATGCAGATTTATCAAAATGGCAAGCAAGTGCCGCGAACTATCCCGGCGTAAACCCAGGGGCTGCCTGCATAAAATTTGTAATAGCAAATCTTAGCCATCCATCTGGCTTTAATTTATTAGATGGAGATCCAGCGGTAACTGTAAATGCTACATCTGGAGATATAATCAGTGGTTGGAATAATTACATCAATATAGTTGTAAGGGATATAGGTGATTTAGGATATGCACCATTGGGAGGGCTAGGTGATGGGGATGCAATTACAATTGATGATAATGCATTTGGATCTTATGGCTGTGGTCAAGTATTTCCCCAATTTCCTTACAATATAGGAAGAACGCTTGTTCATGAGATAGGACATTATCTATATCTAAATCATATTTGGGCCAACAGTGCCGATATTGGTGGTTGCTCGAATGATGATGCGGTATCGGATACGCCAAATTGCTCAGAACCAAATTATGGATGTCCATCTCAAAATACTTCTTGCGGAAGTATTGATTTACATATGAATTATATGGACTACGTGAATGATGCTTGCATGTATATGTTTACGGAAGGCCAAGCTCAAAGAATGAGTAATTGGGTGCAAACTAACCTTATGAACGTCAGTAATAATGCCTCTATAGTTTATACAGATGAATGTGCTACCTGTACACCACCCACTTGTGTAGATCTGGATGAAGACGGTTATTGTGAAAGTGTAGATTGCGATGATAATAATAATGCAGTTCCAACAGCTTCGGGCACTGCCTGCAATGATAATAATCCAAATACCGAAAATGATATTATACAAGCAGACGGTTGTACTTGTGCAGGTACACTAAGTATTTGCTTATCACAAGGCGGCGATGCCGATTCGGATGGAGTTTGTGATGATGTTGACTGTAATCCCAATGATGCTTGTTATCCAAAACCTGCAGGAACGGTATGTGATGATAGCAATTCGCTTACCATTAACGATGTAATACAAGCTGATGGTTGTTCTTGTGAAGGAACAATGACCGTGCAAGCTAAACTATTTTTGGAAGGCTTATACGATCCTATTAATCAGCAACTTACTAATGTACTAAATACGCAAAATTTAATTCCTACAAACCAACCTTTTAATACTACACCATGGAGTTATAGCGGAACAGAAAGCGTAATTGCTATACCTACAAATGTAGTTGATTGGGTGTTGATTATGGTAAGATCATCAGATAATACGATTATCTCCCAGGCTGCTGGATTCCTAACAACCAGTGGAACGCTTGTAGATATAACTGGTCAGGAAGGTATTGTAATAGAACAAGCATTTAATCAATATATATCGATCCATCCAAGAAATCATTTGGCTATACTTAGCAAATCTCCCTACACCACAGTCCTTGATTTTACTACCGATCTTTCAAGTGTACAAGGGATAGGTCAGCTGAAAAATGTATCAGGTAAATATTGTCTTTATGCTGGAGACTATGATGCGAATGGTATTATCAATAATCAAGATTACAATAGGTGGATTCTTAAAAAAGCACAACTAGCAGAATACCTTTCTGTAGATGGAGATGCGAATGGAGTAGTGAATAATCTTGATTATAATTTATGGGTTGGAAATGGATCAAAGATTGGTGTACAAAGCATACAGTATTAGATCTTTTTAATCATATATTTTACTCATTTAAAAATATCTTCACAAAGAAAACTAAACTATTTTTAAATTATAGTCATATAAGAATAGAAAAAGCGTATAATTTTGCTAAATAGAGAACCATAATAAATCCAATTGGAATTCAGAATTCTTTATGATCATGGAAAGTAAAAAAGTAATATTTATATTATAATTTTTATTTATTAAACACTTTTCTTTTCGTAAAAGAATGACAATCAAATTTTTATAAAACCATTTAAAATAGATCTCAACTCATCGCATTAGCTCTTACCAAAAACAACTTGTCTATAGCGAATTAACAAAGAAAATCCCCTTAAAACTAAGCTGCTAAATTCTATCTGCATCCATTCCTTTCCTTTGGTAAATACTTATAAATCCCTTATTTTACAGCTAAATTAATCTACATATACTTTACTCAAAAGTATATCCCAACTTTAGAAAAGGACTTAATAAATAAATTTTACTCCTTTTCATCCACTTACAATTGGAAGCTTTACTTAGCTTCTAAAAAAATACCATCGATAATAGAGTTTCCGTAACTTTCCTACTTATCTCTAGATCGATCTCATCATTACGATTCAAATTAAATTATTAAAGCATAGTGGCCTAGGTTAGGCCTTATAATCTAGTTATTAATACCGAAGTTGTTTAAAAATGAATTGATGCATTATTTGCAAGTCATTGATCCTTAGCTACTTCAGCTTTTTTGATTCCCGTAGCTAAGGCTACGAAAATGAAAAAGAGCTTCGTTCTAAGAATCAAGCACTTACAACTAATTGCAGAATACATTCTTAAACAACTTCACTTTAATGTATTATAAGTAACGACAGACAACATGAAAAAAACACTACATCTTTTAAATTTACTATTTGCTATACTTTTATTGGCGATGTCACCTGCTGCTTTTGCAAGTGAATGTGATACAAATATAAGTGCTAGTCAAGGTAGTATATCCATTGATGGGCTAAAAGAACCTATCAATATTGTAAAAGTTTTTAACCACCAATGGGTAAAAATTTACGAATGTTATGCGGAATGCGACAATAGTATTGTGGTAGATCAATTAGCAGCGGGACCTTATCATATTAGAGTTAATACGTATACATCAGATTGGGATCCTATCTGTAGCTCTGATATAATCAGTATCTCTTTAGCAGATGACTCCGGATCGGAAACAGTGACTGGAAATTTGCCTAATTTATGTGCTGGCGTAACGGCAATCGGCGGGGAAGGGACCATTGTTGTAAATGGAGCAAATGCACCTTGGCAACAGTTGTTTTATCGATTAACGGAGAGCCCTAACTTTATCGAAGTTTGTAATGATAATTGTAATGATCCTCAAATAATTTCAGGCTTAGCGCCAGGTAATTATACGATCAAATTAAATCAGAACAATAACAATAATCAGATTTATAATTATTGCTCAACAGAATTGAATGTTACTGTTACTGGTGGTTCTAACGGAAATACCACAACCACCAACACCAATTCGGGAATGGAGTACAGCGGCCCTATCATTATAGAAAATGCTTGTGCTGTTAGAACTGCAACTAATACTACTTCTTGCGATTTTGGAGACTATGGCTTGTATTTAAATACCTATACCGAAGGCTTGAATTTCTTTTATAGAATATCAGAAGGGCAATTTATTGAGTATGATGATGGAACGGCAAGATTCATCGGAACCATGACCAATACCAATAATCCAGAAGCTATTTTAAAAGCTGACGTAACTTTTAGAGGCAGAACAACCACTCCTGGTCAATATAGTCCTAAAGAGCATACTTGTGGTGGCAAGCAAGACCTATCTACGTTTTATTACTATACTAGTTTCTCTGGCTCTTTAACAGGTGAAGGCCAATTGAAAGGTGCGCTGTTGACTATTCAAAATGATGGGCCAGATTTTCAATTAGGAAACGGAGCCAATATCACAGAAGGCAGAAATCCGCAACCATTCGGTGGTGGTGGTTGGTTTACAGTGACCGTTCAATCCCAAGCAAATGGCTTAGCGCTTAACTTCCCAGAAGGAGTAGCTGCACATGTTGGAGACATTAATATTTCCCTTAGTGGTAGTGCAACGGAATGTATGGAAGGGAATCCAACCAATTATTCCGGACCAATAAGTACCGCAAACGCCTGCGCAGTGCGAACGGCAACGAACACGAGCTCTTGTGATTTTGGCGATTATGGTTTGTTTTTAAATACATACACAGAAGGCTTAAATTTCTTTTATAGAATATCAGAAGGGCAATTTATTGAGTATGAGGATGGAACGGCGAGATTCGTTGGCACCATGACGAACACCAACAATCCTGAAGCTATTTTAATAGCAGACTTCACCTATAGAGGCAGGACAACTACTGGAGGTCAATATAGTCCCAAGGAACATACTTGTGGCGGCAAGCAAGATCTATCCACCTTCTATTATTACACTAGCTACACTGGCACCTTAACAGGTGAAGGTCAATTGAAAGGAGCCTTGCTAACTATTCAAAATGACGGGCCCGATTTTCAATTAGGTAACGGAGCTAATATCACAGAAGGCAGAAATCCGCAACCATTCGGTGGCGGTGGTTGGTTTACAGTGACGGTTCAATCTCAAGCTAGTGGTTTAACGCTCAACTTCCCAGAAGGAGCCGCTGCACAAGTTGGGGACATCAATATTTCTCTTAGTGGCAACGCTGCGGCCTGTATGGAAGGAAGCCCAGTAGCACCTGTGGCAGATTACACAGGACCTGTGAGTACCGATAATGCATGTGGCGTAAGACAAGCAACTAATACTAATTCTTGCGATTTTGGAGAGTATGGCGTTTTTCTAAATACTTTTGCACCAGAGTTAAATGTCTTCTATGATATCATAGAAGGCCAGTTTGTTGAATACAATGATGGAACGGCGAGATTTGTAGCTACTATGGTCAACAAAAATGATCTTTGGATGCGTTTTCAAATAGACGTGACCTTTAGAGGGCGAACACTAGCTGCCGGTCCCGAAAGCCCGAAAGAACACACATGTGGGGTAGAACTAAGTGAAAAAGAGCGGGATAGTTTTTATTACTATAGTACTTTTTCAGGTACGATTACCGGAACAGAAGATGCAGCAGGCGCATTGCTAAATATAAGGAATAATGGTCCCGCTTTCCAACTGGGAAATGGGGCTAATATTACTGAAAGAATTGTACCACAACCTTTTGGAGGAAGTGGTTGGTTTACAGTAGAAGTAGTCTCAGAACCTAATAACTTTACGTTTAACTTCCCAGAAGGAGAAGCGGCACATGTAGGTGATATTAATTTTACCTTATCTGGAGATCCTTTACAATGTGTAAAATCACAAATTGCGGAAGAGGCAGCAACTTCAAGAAAAGCTCCTTACACAACCTTCAATGCTTTTTCTTATAATAGGCAAATAGACCTAGAAGGAATCACCAATGAAGTTGCACAAAGCGATTACTTTGTGGTAGAAAAATCAGTAGATGGTCAATCTTTTGAAGCGATCGAAACCA
>CALJIY010000258.1 GCA_937973945.1 uncultured Saprospiraceae bacterium
TAAGTGAAAAAGCTAATTGCAGTATTTCTTTCAACAGTAACTACTTTTCAGCAGATCAAAAAGTCTCCCTTCAAGTAAGCAATGAATCTTTAAAAAATATTTTACGGAAATGTTTGCATAACAGTGGGTATACCTTCAAAATAATTGATAAGACCATTTCTTTAATTGCCTTACCACCGCCTATCTATACCATTAGTGGATTTGTAGAAGATAGTCTTTCTGGAGAGCGCTTAATAGCAGCGACTGTAGTAGATGTAATGTCAGGAAGAGGCACAACGACAAATGAATATGGATTTTATAGCCTCTCTATCCCTAAAGGGCAAGCACAATTAAATTACTCCTATTTAGGATTCCAATCTAAGGATTATGAGATAGTGATTGGCAAAGATTTACACTTCTCTATTGGGCTAAATGCTTCGATTACGCTAGGCGAGGTAATTGTTACCGATTCCAGAATATTACCACAATCATCCGTAGAGGTAGCCACTACTCCAAACTTTAAATCTAAAGCAATTAATAAAATTCCTGCTATAGCTGGGGAAGTAGATATCTTAAGATATTTCCAAACATTAGCTGGTGTACAATCCGGTTCAGATGGGGTGGCGGGAATGCACGTTCGTGGCGGAAATGCCGATCAAAATCTAATTTTATTAGATGGGGTACCTGTATATAATCCTACTCATTCTTTAGGCTTGTTTTCTATTTTTAATACACATACCATTAAGAGCGCCCAATTATATAAAGGCGCTTTACCCGCGCAATATGGTGGCCGTTTATCTTCAGTAATCGATATCCGAACAAGAGAAGGCGATACGAAAGCATTTCATGGCGGACTCAACATAGGCTTATTAGCAACTAGTGCCTATGCAGAAGGGCCTATTGTAAAAGACAAAACTTCCTTTTTAATCTCTGCTCGACGGACCCATGTTGATCCGATTGTTAAAGAGATATTGGGCAATGATTCTGGTGGTTATTATTTCTATGACACCAACGTAAAATTAAACCATAAATTTTCGGATAAAGATCGACTCTATTTTAGTTTTTATAAGGGAGGAGATGATTTTCAGATGGAATCTGAATATGTCTACAAAGACGAAACTTGTTTGGATCCAGCAATATGTCCTGACGATCTTATTCAAAATGACTTTCTAAACTACAACTGGGGAAATACCATTTTTTCTTTAAGATGGAATCATCTTTGGAACAATCGTTTTTTCTCTAATACAACGCTTACCTATAGCCAATTTAATTTTAAAAATGATTATGGAATAGAAGAATTCTTTACACTCGACGAAACAAAGGAAGTAGAAATAGAAGAGGAAGTAGAAGAACTGCCAGACTTGGAAACAGAGGATTTTCTTTTCTCAGAAGTATCCCTATATCGCTTTAGTTCAAAAATTAATGATGGTGGTTTCAAAATTGATTTTAATTATTTACCCACTAGCCAACATCATTTTAAATTTGGTGGTGGCGTTTTGGTTCGGGAGTTTAGGCCCTCTTTGGTTTCCGATCAATTTGAAGTAGAAGGATATGAGTTTGATGGAAATGAATTTGAAACATTCGAGACCGTACTTGATCCAACTTTTTACGCTACAGAAATCAATATGTATGGAGAGGATGAATTTAAAATCAATAGTCAATTAAACGCTAAGCTCGGAGTGCATAGTGTCTTATTCATCGCTTCGAATAAAGTATACCCTTCTATACAGCCTCGATTATCTATCAACTATCAAATAAATGATCAAATTCAGTTAAAGAGTTCCTTAGGAAAAATGACGCAATTTCTGCATGTCTTACAATCTACTATTACGGGTATTCCGAATGATCTGTGGGTCCCTTCTACGAAACGAGTTAAACCACAAAGTGCGTGGCAAGCAGATGTTGGTATTCACTACAAATTACCCAAACATTTTAACTGGACCTTGGAAGGCTATTTCAAGTATATGAATCACCTCATTACTTACAGAGAAGGCACCAATTTCTTAGAGGAAGAAGAGGAGCAACAATTTGATTGGGAAGATAATGTCGCCCTAGGAAAAGGCTGGAGCTACGGACTAGAGACAAGCCTAACAAAAACAAAAGGAAAAACAACTGGATGGATAAATTATAACCTCGCTTGGTCGGATCGACAATATGAAGGAATCAATAATAATGAAAAATTTCCGTTCCGCTACAACCGAAGACATGAAATAAAAATTGGTCTAAGTCAACAATTCACAAGGGTTTTCAATTTATTTGCAACGTGGAAATATGGTAGTGGTCAATGGACAACTGTTCAAAATCTCACTTCCGATACGGAAGATTCCCTCAATCCATTTTTCCAACCCTTCCCACTTGATCCGAATACGCCCATTAATAATTTTCAATTACAAGCCTTCCATCGCCTAGATGTCAACGCTAATTTTACTTGGTCTAAACGGCGAATAAAACATCAATTAACCTTGGGCGTGAGCAATGCCTATGGTCGGGATAATACGCTTTTTGCTGCCATAGAAAATGGGGATGCTAGTACTTTAGAAGAGATTGGTTTTCCGCTTGTGCTGCCTACTTTTCGGTATGGGGTGGCGTTTTAGGGGATGGCTGAAAGCATTTTTCTGCGTATTAAATTAACTTTTGAATCATTTTTTGCGCACTAATTGTTTTTTTTGTGTTTTTCTGGCGCATAACTAATATTTTTGGTCGCATTAATTTGGGCTAACGAAAAGTCAAAATCGTACTATATAATTCATTGAAAAATCCTTGGGTCGATGATTAGGTCAGTTATTGCAAGTACCCAATCCGCCCAAAACGCCATCAGAAAGAGTCGCCTATTTCTTATCAATTTTCAAGGAATCTTCTTTTTCTCGTAAAGATTATCAGTTGATATTTAAAAGTATTTCTTCTGCTACTGCTAGTCGAGATTTGCGATATGCTGTAGAGGTTGGATTGGTTCAGAAGAGTGGGGATAAGCGGTTGACTCGGTATGAGGTAGTTTAGTTTCGCTAATGCGTCAAATAGTAAATTATTTTCATCAATTTCCTAAAATTCTATCACATAATCATCATAAGTATTCAAAGTAAAAATACCTATCCCACCTTCTACGTTCTCATACACATTCGTCGGTTCTGCGAAAAAGTTATCTTGATTATCTTCAAAGGTATTCATAGATTTCCAAAAAGAATAGTAGTCTTGGGAGACAGAAGATAAGGTAACGGTAAGTTCTAATAATTCTCCTTCTATCCATTCTCCATCTGGTAGTGTAAATGATGGCTCTTCTGTAAAAGCGGCAAATTTTAAGTTATAATTTTTTCCATCTAAAGTAGCGTCTGAAAATAACAGTACACCACTTGCTTCTTCTATTATCGGATCAACTGGTGTGTCATATATCCCCCAATTAGGAATAAGAATACTAGTATCCTTACCTTCAAACAAATAAGTACCGGTTACAGAAACGGCGTAATAATTCTTCTCTCCTTTAGGATCATCAAACTCAATACTTATTTCATCTGCTCGATCTCCGTATCGATCTATAGTTCCCTCTTTTTCAAAAGTAGCCGTATTTATTAAAACTTTGGACGGTGCCGTTTGCGTACTCTCTACGTTTCCATATTCTGTACTTTGAACTTTTAGTGTGTAAGTTGTTCCGGGTGTAAAAAGAATCGGGTCAGTCGCATACAC
>CALJIY010000259.1 GCA_937973945.1 uncultured Saprospiraceae bacterium
TGGGGTATCAACCCGTGTCTGCCGAAAACGCTCGGCAAAGTAGGCCCAACCACAGAAATAGGAAAAGGTATTCGCTATAAATACTAGGCAAACCGCAAAACCATCCGTAAAGGCTTTTCCCGCTGCCCCTGTAAACGTCCAAGCCGAAAACTGCATCATAAATGCCGTGGACCCCACCATCCACCATAGCATTCGACCACCCCCTCGAAAATAATCACTGGTGGATTTACTGGCCATATCTCTGAAGGTAAAACCAATTCCGATGATTAGCAGAAAGTATGCTGCAATGACCAGGTATTCATAAAACATAGACTTTTGGTTTAAATAGAGCAGAGACCACTTCGTTGAGAGAGTAGAGAACAGAGACTTACAAAGTTCACGGTCTAAGTCTCTCTTCTCTCAGCAGAGCGGTCTCTACTCTCTATTCTCAATTATTGCAGATTCCGAACATCAATAGCATTACTATTCTGCCGAATAAGGTCAATCAGTTCTTGGTAGAAACTTCCTTCTTTGAAGGTCTGGTAGGGTTCAAATGGTTCCCCCTTGATATCTTTTACAAATTCTCGGACGAGGTATTGCCAATTGCGTTCCGTGTCGCCTTCCACTTTAGGTTGATTGTCGATTATATTTGGAGGGAGCGCTACTTCTTGCCAAGTTTTATCCTCTTGGCGCCAAGTATAAAGTGGGCCATGACCATAATGACCCTTAATATAAATCGCTCCTGTAGTACCGTAAAATACGATATGATCTTCATGGAATCGTGGATTAAGCCCGCCATGTTTGAAGAGTACCGAAACTGGTTTGGTCGCCATTGGGCTTTCCAATTGGGCTAGTACAGTATAGGTCCATTCAACATTACTTTCGCCCCATTCGAGCGTGGGGTCATTTAAGTCTTTAGGAATATGTTCTCTTCTTGTTTTGAAATTATGCACTCCTTTTACGATAGGTGCCTTGCCCAAATCGTCCCGCACTTCTCCACTTATCGACAAGATTTTTTCACCAATCACAGACGTAACGATGGATATTTTGTGGGTAAAATTATTGTTGAGTCGACCGCCACCAGCCTCTTTTCGATGCGACCAGCCGAAAGGAATATCTCGCTCCAAGTTGAAATGAGAAATGCATTCTACTTCTACGGGTTCACCGATTGCCCCATCCGCCACTAACTGTTTAGCATGTAGAATATGCGGCATATAGCGGAAGCTAGAAGCAAAGGCTGTTTTTACATGATGCTTTTTCGCCAGTTCGTACAAATGTACAGCGGATGCGCCTTTATCCGTTAGCGGCTTATCACAAAATACATGACATCCTAGCGCTATTGCCTGACGTATTGGTTCATAGTGCGCCCCACCGGGTGTTCCAATCGCAACGATATCGGGTTGGCAATCTTTCAATGCTTGTGCCCAATCTGTGCTATAATAAGGAATCGCCATTTTATGGGCCACCTTTTCTAAAACACTTGGCGTTCTGCCAACCATCCCCACCACCTCTGCGCCTACCGCTCGGAAGGCATCCGCATGGCCTTGCCCCGCAAATCCAGTTCCATGAACTAATACTTTCAGTTTATCACTCATTTTTTACTTTTTAATAGTAGGTTTTAATGCCAATTCAAAAGTAAAGCTTATCTTTCAGAATTGGTCGACCAATCTAGTAAAAATAATTTGATGAAAAGAATAAACTTATTAACAATTAGTATTTGCTGCTATTTACTACTGTCAGCAACGCTCCAAGCCAGCACTATTTATGTGAGTTCTCAGCAAGAATTTGACAATGCCCACGACAATGCTGCAATGAACGATTCTATCATTTGGGAAAATGGTAGCTATGCGGATATCTATATGGATATTTCCAAGGACGACCTATTTATTTCCGCAGCCTCTTTGGGAAATACCGTTTTTACGGGCGATTCCAGAGTGGAGATTACGGGCGATCATATCACTTTGCGTGGTTTTCAATATTTAAACGGGGATGTAGGGACCAGAGATGTGCTCAGTATAAGAGGAAGTCATATCCTTATTACCCAAATAAATATTAGAGCCTATAGAAGCTATAAATATTTGAGGGTACGGGAATCGAGCCAGTATGTAGATATCACCTATTGTAATTTTGAAAATCGGCTAAATTTAGATGACCAAAATATATTGTCCATTCTGGTGCATGAAACCAATCCGGGGTATCATAAAATACAATACTGCTCTTTTAAGAATTTTGATGGATCAGGAAACGATTTAGGCATTGAGCCAATTAGAATTGGACTGAGTACTCAAGCGAATCGGATTAGTCGGACCTTAGTAGAATATTGCTACTTCACCCAATGTAATGGCGATGGAGAAATTATCTCTAGCAAAGCCAGTCAAAATGTGTATCGATTTAATACCTTCGAGGATAATCCTTTAGCGGAATTGGTTTTGCGACATGGTTCCGAAGCAATCGTGTATGGCAATTTCTTTTTGCAAGGCAAAGGAGGCGTTAGAGTTCGGGAAGGACAAAACCATTATATCTATAATAATTATTTTTATGACCTGCGGGATCGACCTATTTTTCTCCAAAATGAATCCTCCGATCCTTTAGCAGATATTAATATTGCCTTTAATACGATTCTTAATAGCGCGGAAGTACGACTTGGTGGGGATGGCAGTAATCCACCAACGAATGTGGTCTTTGCCAATAATATTTTTGCTATGCCTATGGAATCTATTTTTGAAGATGCAACAGGTATGGAAACTTGGATTGGTAATATGTCAGAAGGCTCGCTTGGTATTAGTAGGCCTTCCAATGGGCTTACAAATTTAAATCCAGAGCTAGAGCGAAATAGCGAAGGCTTTTTTGGCTTGTCGTCCTTTAGCCCAGCTATTGATGCAGCGATTGTGGGATATAAAGAACTCCCTTCCTTTGAAGGGATTGCAGACATCGATTCGGATATTTCTTCCGACCTGATGGGGCAAGCTAGACCCGCCTCCATCGACCAAAAAGATTTGGGCTGCAATGAATTTCCACACGACATCCTGATTCAACCGATGGTGACCGAAGAGAATACGGGACCCCATTACAACACCTCTATGCTCACTAGTTTAGAAAGTACGAGCGTGGTGGTCGAAGACCTTATTCAAATTCATCCAAACCCCGTTTCTGATGAATTGCATATTTCTATAAACAGTCCGAAGCGGATGGACTTGACGATTAGTATTTTTAATATGGAGGGTAAATTTGTAGATACCCTGGTCACTCGAAAGAACTTTTTTGGGGAAGGTACCCTCTCCAAAAATATGGCGCATCTGCCTGTTGGACTATATACCATTAGAGCTTCTGGTAAGATTCAAGAGGAGCAGGTGGAACATATTCAAAGTTTGAAGTTGATTAAAGTTGAGTAGATTTTGTACTTTGTAAATTATTTAAATTTGCCAATAGGGATTTTTTCATTTTCATTAAAACATTAACTTTAATTTTTATCTAAAAATATTCCAAGACCTATGAAAAAACCAGTCATTCAACAAGAAATTTTTGACCTCTATGATGATTATGTCCACAACAAAATTGATCGGCGCTCCTTTATGGATAATTTGGGTAAATATGCGGTGGGTGGCTTGACCATTCCTTCTATACTCAGTTATTTAATGCCCAATTATGAGGACAAAATTCAGGTTAAATCTAATGATGAGCGATTACATACGGAAACAATAGCTTACGAATCTCCAAAGGGTGGGGGAACGATAAAAGGACAACTATCTCGACCTGCAGGGGATATTGAAAAGCGACCAGGTATCATCGTGGTACACGAAAATCGAGGATTGAATCCTCATATTGCAGATGTAGGACGAAGAGCTGCTTTAGCTAATTTTATTTCCCTTTCTCCAGATGCCTTAACGCCTTTAGGAGGCTATCCAGGGAATGATGACGAAGGCAGAACCTTGCAACGAGAAAGAGATAAGCTAGAAATGTTGGAAGATTTTATAGCGGCTTTTAATTACCTAGCAAATCATCCTGAATGTACAGGAAATATCGGGATAGTCGGCTTTTGTTTTGGGGGTTGGATTAGTAATATGATGGCAGTAAAAGTTCCAGGCTTAAAAGCGGCGGTTCCTTTTTATGGTGGACAACCAGCGGCAGAAGAGGTACCAAATATTCAAGCCCCTTTATTACTACAATTTGCTGCTTTTGATAAAAGGGTGAATGCGGGCTGGCCAGATTATGCCAAAGCTCTACAAGAAAACAATAAAGAATACAGCGCTCATTTATACCCCGATGTAAATCATGGCTTTCACAATGATACCACGCCAAGATATGATTGGGACGCAGCCCAATTAGCTTGGCAACGGACGATTGATTTTTTTAATTCAAAATTAAGGTAAGTGGTAGGACAGAAAGAAGCCATTTTTATTAGAAGGTATTTTTGTCCTAGCACTTAGTACTAAAAATCATAAAGAAACAAAGTTATTATACGCCTGAATAATCATAGGGACATCTTCAAATTGTGCTAACAGATAAGTTTTGTTTTTGACCATTTTCTGAAGGATATTCTTATAAGATCTAGGCGTCACTCTGATATAGCCCTCATTCTCTTTATTGAGGTAATATCGATATCCGACGGCATCCTTTTCATATAAGGCATTGCCAGAAGTAAAATAACGATACAGATTTAAGGTGCCTTCTACTAATACCTCCACAAATATTTCTTCATTCCAGTCATTGGTAATTGTTTTATAGACATGCGTTTGTCCTTTTCGGAATATACCAAACTGATCAATGGTTCTAGCTTTAAAGGACACTTTATCTCCTTGATACTCAAAAGTGAGGATGTTTGTTTTAAGGTCTAATTTTATCTTACCGTACAAGGTATCTTTATGCATCGTGAGGATAAAATCTTTACCTTCTTGCGCGGTAAGTGCAACAGATAGAAATAAAAAAATCCCTAGTAATGAAATGGTTTTGTTCATGATTCATGTTTTTGTTATCGTTTTTAGAAGTGGGGGCAGAGTTAGTTTTGGTTTTAAGGGATTTTGTTTCTGTTATTAAATTTTCTTCAATAATTTTAGCTAAGCACGATCCATTTCCCTCGCTGGCGGACAGGGCTGTTAAGTTTTAAATGGCAAATTATAAATAGTTAAAGTTTTGATAACTATTCAGCACACAAACTTGGAACTCCCCCCGACCCCCTCTTAAAAAGAGGGGGAGACGTCTGTGATTGAAAATTTCGTTTAAGATGCAAAAATTATTTCCAAAACGAATTTTATAAATGCAGACGTCCCCCTCCCTTTTTAAGGGAGGGTCGGGGAGGGTTCCTGCGGATGCTGAATAGTTACAAGCTTTGTATAAATTTTGCCCTTCCAGAACCAATCACCCCTGCCGCCAGCCGGGGAAATCGCATGATCTTAGTAGTGTGCAAAAATAGAACTTAAAACCTCTGCACTAGGGGGTGGGATTTGAAAATGTATTCTTTTTTTAGACCTCCAACCCTTTTCTATTAATAATTAAACCGCTTCTTTTTTTAAAGAAGTATTCACCTTTTCTTTAATAGAAAAAGAAGATCTGGCTTTAAGCAAAAAGGGGACTAATGCAACTGCAAGGAGAAACATCCCACAGAAAGCAAGGGTCATCGTATTCGCAAAAAAGGCACCACTACTACAAATGATTAAAATAACGATCGTAGAAAAGGGGAGGGAAAAAGCAAGAACATTTAATGCCAAATTGAGATCGAAGGTCTGAATTTCAGGCTGGTCATGTTCCAGAGTTTCTACGGCGGTCATATGCGCAAAAGACCAAAAACTACAGGCACTTTGTGGGAAGACAACAGCTAGTAATAAAACGGTCAAAGGTAATGTAGCAGGCAATAAAAATAACAATACCGAACTAATTAAAAAAGCAACACCTGATCGCCAACATAAGACTTGGATTAAGAATAATAGATTGGATTTATTGACCTTCACCGCCACGCCGATAAATATTAAAACCAGCGGGGTCATTAAAACACTCATCCTACTTACCGTATCTTGCATCACTGTTGGCAGCGATTGCAAATTCAGCCCAATACAGAGCATTCCAATGGCTACTAGCATCACTAAATTAATAGGTTCTCTTAGTAAGGCTAAACCCAAATCTTTTAAGCGACTGTTATCCCGATGAATCTCTAATTCTTGTTTGGCGACTAGTTGATAATACCAACTCATCGCAATTAAGTATAAAAAAATTAAGACAAAGATTTTATTTCCAACATCCGCAAATGCCGCCATTGCGATAGCTTGATCTCCCAAAAATTCCGCAATAAAAGGAAAGCAAGACAAGCCAGGTGCAAAGGAAGGGATCAATAATAATAAGGTTCGATAATATATAGAATCTTTAGGTAGTCCTGCTAGCTTAAGAAAAAACTTCCCACTCATCCAAAGTAAAAAGTTAGCTGCCAGTGCTAACACTGGCAGCAACAATAAATTTGGTTCTATCTGAATTTTTAACAACGCAATAAATATCGTAGCAGGTAAAGCTATATTTAAAATCATGGCTTTTACCCCCTTCAATTCTTCTTTAGAGGTAATTTTCTTTTTAAGTAAAATACCAATGCCTATCAAACACAAAAAACCAATTACTTTTTGTAATGCTATACCCATCTCTTTTTTTTTGTAAAAAAAATAGCATCTATTTCGCACATGAACTTGGAACTCCCCCCGACCCCCTCTTAAAAAGAGGGGGAGACGTCTGTGATTGAAAATTTCGTTTAGAATGCAAAAATATTTCCAAAACGAACTTTATAACCGCAGACGTTCCCCTCCCTTTTAAGATTAGCGCTTGCTTTTGCCTAGAGGCAAAAAGAGCACAGACGGGACTGGGGTGGGTTTTTGTGGATGCTGAATAGTTGCAAAAATTATTTAAACAGCTACTTTTTTGAAAGCATCCACAAATAACTTCATCTCGTCCATTGTGCCGATACTGACTCGACAGTAAGTTTGATCATGTATTTCAAAAGCTCGAACGCCTATCCCTTGATCGAACATTTTTTCCAAATACTCATCGCCTTTCCAACTAATAGGAAATAAAACGAAACTGGTATGGGAAGGTGCAGGGGTATAGCCTAATTTTTTCAATTCTGCTACCACATATTCTCTGCACTCTTTATTTTTCGTTCTGCAACTGTCTACAAATGCGGTATCTCCTAGACTAGCCATTGCGCCTTTTACGGCGGTCACATTCAAACTCATATTAGAACGAGTTACTGCTTTGATCTTTTCTAGGGTCGACGGAAGCGCAACAATATAGCCTACTCGTAAACCTGCCATGCCATAGACCTTAGAGAAGGTACGACAGACAATAACATTTTTCCCTTTTTGCACCAAGCCAACCATACTCATTTGCAAGGCAGGATCCATAAATTCTAAGTAGGCTTCATCTACAAATACAGGTTTTTTATCCGCTACTTTATCACAGAAATTCCACAATGCTTTACCATCTGTAATCGTACCTGTTGGATTGTTAGGATTGCAGATATAAATCAATTGGGTATTCGCATCAATCGCTTTTTCCATAGCAGGAAGATCATGTTCCCAAGTATCCGTCAATGGAATGGATTTCCAAGTAGCTTTCATTCTCTGTGCGGTCTTGATTAAAGACATGTAGGCGGGATCGGCAGAAACGATGTTGCCGCCCTCTAAAAAATGGGTGATGGCCGTTTTCTCTAGTAAATCAGATGAACCTGGACCCAACATGATGTATTCCTTTGGTACGCCTTCCTTCTCGGCTAACATCTCGATCAGCTTTGCCGCTTCCCCATGTCCATAACGATTACCTCTGGCTACATTTTCCATAATGGTCAATCGAGCAACAGGAGAAGGGCCATAAGGATTTTCGTTGGCTAATAATCGGGCATTTAGATTCCATAAATCTCTGGGCTTTTTCGTCGGGCGATTTTCCCATTCCCAAAATTTGGTACTTGCTGCCAAGTCCGCTTCCGGGCGAGTATTAGAAAAGAAGGAAGCACCACTTCCAACTGCTAAGCTTGCGGTGGTGAGTGTGGTAGATTTCAACCAATTGCGTCTGTTAAATTTAGTCATCATTTTTTTATGAATTTAGCTATAAGCTGTTTGTCTTTAGTTTTTAAGTAACGACGAAATAATAAGTTGGTCATCTGGACGAGAAGATTTTGTTCTCAGTTTGTAACTATTCAGCATCCGCAGGAACCCTCCCCGACCCTCCCTTAAAAAGGGAGGGGGACGTCTGCATTTATAAAGTTCGTTTTGGAAATAATTTTTGCATCTTAAACGAAATTTTCAATCACAGACGTCTCCCCCTCTTTTTAAGAGGGGGTCGGGGGGAGTTCCAAGTTTGTGTGCTGAATAGTTACCTCAGTTTTTCTTAAAAAATCCTTGCATAGCCTAGCTACGGAAGTATTTTTTAAGATGAGCAAACATCGTTTGCGAACCGTAAAACGGATGGGCTGCATGAGGGCAAAAGATTCCGTCCTAGATGTTCAAGTTATTGTTTTGTTGTTACTAAGTCACTTACCATAGCCATCAGGCTACCATGAGTCTGTATCTTAACCTGACTGCTATGGCTCGTTACTTAATGACTTAAAAAAAACTAATGGCAATGCGTAATTATTTATGAATGATTCAATGAGATTATTTAAAAATTTCGATAAATCCTAAAAGGTGTTTCATTATAAGTACCCACCCATTCTAAGCGGCTTACGCCCTGTAAATCGCTGATAGCAGTTTCAAGCGTTGCTTGGCCACTACCATCCGTAGTAGCAGCACCTACTAGTGTACTTTCGTTGATAAATATTTCTAAAGACAAGCCTGAAATAAGGGTAGAATCAATACCTATGTTTTGATCTAGAATGCCTGATTTATCCAGTTCATAAAAGGTCGCTGTCATTCGAAGCATATCCGTATCGGTTTCTTCATTGAAGACCGCTAAGACTGGCGATTCTATCACATCAAAGGATAGGTCATCACTAGTACAAGCAGATAGGAAGACAGATAGAAATAGCACTAAAAAGAGAAATAATTTTTCTACAGAAAATGTAGGCTTAGGCGTATAGGAAATATTTTTTATGCTCATTTTTTTTAATTTTCTAAATCTAAAAATATAATCAAATGAATAGGGCGAACGAAAAGTCTAAATCGTGATATATAATTCATAGAAAAATGCTTGGGTCGATGGTTGAAGTTTGTAACTTGCTTCCACCTATACATATTATAAAAACGACTTTTCGTTTGTCCTGATCAAATGAAAGGCGTTTTCAAAACGCCAATCATTTGATTATTGGAATCTCGGGGTCTTATCTTTATTCCACCCACCACAGTGGTGTCAACTTATTATCGTCGCCACCATTGAGGGCGGAAGCTGCTGCAACATTCCCTCCATTTAAGGAATATTCTGATTCTGGATACTGCAACCTTGTCGGTACTTGTCCATTGTTTTCAAAAATGGCTCTTGGATTAGCAGCAGGTAGAACTGGATAACCCGTTCTACGATATTCCACCCATGCTTCCAAACCTTGCCCGAATAATGCCTTCCATTTTTCGGTCATGATGGTTTCCATATCAGCAGTTTTATCGGCCATATAAGTTGCTGGCATGCTCAAGTCATATTGTCCAAAAGATGCTTGAATGCCCTGCTCCATATATTCCAATGCGGTTGCACCACCGGTATAGGTACCATCCAGGGTCGCTTCTGCTAAAACAAATAATAACTCACTATAAGTCATTAAGCAAAATGGAGCGGTCTCTCTATTAAAATACGAACCTGGTCGGGAAGCTTCATTGATATAAACACTTGCTATGGATTCTGGCAAACCATTGAGCGCACCATCATATCCGCCTACTAATGCGCCAGCAGTAGCTGGCTCCGCATAGACAGTTATTCTAGGGTCTGTTGGATTACCAGCACCATCCGTCATGGCATCAATTAAGGTCATACTGATCGACCAATCTTCTCGACCGTCTACCACCATAATCTCGTGCCAAGCGTTGTTATTATTGTCATTCAATCGACCTTCATGGAACAACATAGAAAAGTCGTCATTACTAGTAAAGATAGGATAGGCACTTGGGTTACCCATTACCTCACTAAAGATTGCTGCTGATTCACTTGGCTTTTTAGAGGCTTGTCGATTGGCTAATTTTAGGCGCAAAGAATTAGCAAATTTTTGCCAACGACTAATATCGCCGCTAAATAAAATATCGCCAGGAATACTTTCTCCTGCTGGATCAAAAGTATCCGCAGCCGTTTTCAGCGTAGCCAACATGCCTGCGTAAACCGTTTCTTGGGAATCATACGTAGGTGCTAGATTTCCAATAGCCCCTTGCAGTGCTTCTGTGTAGGGAATGGCTCCCCAAGTATCGGTCACCACAGAAAACATATACGCCCGCATGACCATTGCAGCCGCCATATAGTTTTCATTAAAAAATTCATTTTCAGGATCACCCGTCGCATCAATTACCTTTTGGATATTGATAATGGACTCATTGAAAAATCCTTCCCAATTGTTATTCCGCATGGAAGCATCTGGGTTATAGGTATCCCCTTCATTGGTGTATTGATTTCTGGCAAAATATTGTACCCAAAGCATACCACCATCAAGTCCCAAACGTTCAAGACGCGTTCGATGACCATGGATACGATCAATGCCCTCTCGCACGCCATAAGGGAAAATGACACTCGGTGGTACTGCTGTGGGTTCGTTGGGATTTAAATTCAATTCTTCAAACTCTTCGGTACAAGCTGAAGCTAAAATTAGGATTAAGAGCGATAAAAGATATTTGTAGTTCATTGATTTAAATTTTATGACTATTCAGCATCTTTGGGTGAACTCCCCCCAACCCCCTCTTACGAAGAGGGGGAGTCGTCTCCGAACCGAAACTTTCGATATGAAGAGGACTCCCTCCCTTTTAAGGGAGGGCTGGGGTGGGTTTACAACGGATGTTGAATATTTACTTTTCTTAATTCATTAAAAAGTCAAATTCAAGTTCATACCCAAGCTTCGAGTAGTGGGCAAGGTCACATAAAACAAGCCGCCTTGCAGATTACCGCCATAGATATTTAACTCTGGATCAATTTGAGAATGATTGCTATACAACATCAATAAATTTCTTCCAACTAAGGAAATTCTAGCACCAGAAATAATGCCCCATTTATCCATGATATCGCTTGGAATAGCATAGGATAGGCTGACTTCTCTTAGCTTGATATAACTGCCATCATATACCGCCCCTTCATTCACGGATCGTACACTCAATCGACGAACCACAGATTTAGTATCGCCTACTACATCATTGGGTACATATATTGGGCTATCATCCGAACCAATATTTTTTACACCAACGCCGATGACGCCTTCTTCTCTTCCTAAAGCAGTAATAGGATAGATACCCGTTTGCATACCCGTAGAAGAACTCTCGTCTGTAATGTCACCGCCCATTTTGAAATCGACTAAGGCATTTAAAGAAAAGCCTTTGTAAGAGATGGAATTCATGATACCGCCCGTCCAATCAGGCGTTACATTTCCAAGAATTTGTAGCGCATCCTCTTTCACCGCAATGCCATCTTCAAATATTATCTGACCTGCAAACTCTCCATCTGGAACGCGCTTATAAGCACTTCCCACCAAGGTTCCATAAGCCTCACCAACTCTAGCTTCTAAACTTAATCCCCTTCTTGAATGAAGGACAATCGTTTCCAATTCATTGCCATTGGCATCCGTGAATAATTCTTCGATTTGGTTATTGTTCTTAGCATAATTCAATCCCACATTCCATTGGAAAGGAGAAGAAGGAGCCGTTAGGGCAAGGGAAACAGCTGCCTCGATTCCTTTATTGACAATCTTTCCTGCGTTAATTACTTTACTGTCATAGCCTGTTGCCTTCGATACAGAAATATTAATAATCTGATCAGTAGTCGTTTGGTTATAATAAGATAAGTCTACACCAAAGCGTCCGTTTAAGAAGCGTAAGTCTGCACCCAACTCAATCCCTGTTGTTTTTTCTGGACGCAATTCATTATTGGCAATCACTCGGTTTTCAGAGAAGGTAGGCGTAGAAGAATTCCAAGGATCTTGTGGCGTAAATACTTGAGAGAGTCGGTAAGGATCGGTATCATTTCCTACCTGTGCCCAACTGGCTCTTATCTTAGCAAAAGATAAAGGAGAACCCGTCAAGTCCAATACTTCGGTTAAGATCAAACTAGTAGAGACCGAAGGATAGAAATAAGAATTATTACCTCTCGGCAGGGTACTAGACCAATCATTTCTACCCGTTACATCTACGTAAAAGAAATTTTTAAAACCAAAGCTGGCAGCGGCATACACACTATTCACTTCTTTTTCTTCGATTCTACTTCGATTGGTATTGGTCGTCGCATTATTGGCAACATTATATAAACCATTGATCGTTACATCATTGACACCTATAAAGTTTCGCTTGTAATAATTGGTTCTATGAGCAGCACCAGCTTGCAGATTAAAAGATACGTTATTATTGAAATACGTATTGTAGGTTAATAATAAATCAGAGTTGCTTTCTTGACGACGCAGTACATCTTCCGAAAAAGCTTGGGTACGCAAGTTGCCACTTTTGATTCGCTCATTTCGAGTAACAGAAATTCTGGTATCTGTCCAAATATCTGTACCTGTTCGAGCCATCAAAGATAATCCTTCCGCAAGCTCACAAGTCAATGCAATATTACCAACCAAACGATCTTTTTCATTAGAATCGGTTAGTACGTCCTGCTCATAAAATCGGTTCAAGGCAAAAGAATGCTGCCAGTTGGCATAAGGATAGCTATCGTCTGCTCTGGTGATATGTACATCCATATAATCCTCATAGTCTTTCAGTAAGCCCCAATCTACATGACGATTGTGCCAAGATTGGATCTCCCAAAGAACAGGCTGTTGTCTATTATTTGAGCCAGACTTGATATACTCAGAACTTACTTTTACTTTCAACTTATCGGTAAGGTCTTGATTGATATTGAAGCGAAAATTATTTCTTTTAAAATCATTATTATACATCAATCCTTGCTGGTCGGTATTTCCAAAAGCGAAACGGAAATTACCAGTTTCGTAATTACTAGAGATCGCAATTGTATTGTTGATCGTAGAACCGGTTTCCCAGAAATTTGACCAAGTATCAGGTACAGGTACTAGCGGAGCTACTTCTTCTCCTGACCACCAGTGTCGAACCAAACGACCATCCATTGGTGCGCCCCAACTTTCATCTACGCCTGATGTTCCATTGGTCGTCGCATTTGGATAAGCGGCTCTAAATTGTTCTAGTGCTAAAGGATCTGTGATTCCGCCATTTCTTCCATCTGCATACCATGACACATAACCATTTCCTCCCCCGTAGGTATCTTGAAATTCTGGCGTAACAAAAGGTCGCTCTACGGTAGCATTGAGATTATAATCTACGGTTAATCCTTTCTTACCACCACTACCATCTTTAGTCGTTACTAGAATAACACCATTGGCAGCTCGGGAACCATACAATGCCGCTGCATTTGCTCCTTTCAATACGGTGATAGAAGCGATATTGTCAGGACTGATTTCAGAAATACCCCCTCCATATACATTGTTATCTCCTGCGCCATCTATAGGCTGGGCAAAATCTCCTTCCATCGGAACCCCATCAATCACATACAAGGGTTGGTTGTTTCCTAAAAGAGAACCATTTCCTCTAATCGTTACTTGTGAACCGCCTCCGGGAACTGCGGCACTAGAAATTTGAATGTTGGCAACTCGACCTGAGAGCCCATTGACCACATTGGAGGAACGGGATTCCACCAACTCGGACGCATCGACATCTTGCACGGCATATCCAAGTGCCTTCTTTTCTCTTTTAATACCTAGAGAAGTGACCACAATCTCGTCGAGCATGATATCGCTCACGCTCATTTCCAATTCAAAGTACGTTTGATTATTAATTGGTACTTCTTGTGTCTCGTAACCTGTATAGGATAAGACTAAGGTGCTAGCATCTGCTGGAACTTGCAGACTAAAGCCGCCGTCAAAATCGGTAATAGTACCAATAGCAGTTCCCTTGGCCACCACCGTAGCTCCAATCAAAGGTTCTCCTTCTGCTATCAATTTTCCGGAGATAGCTGTCTGTGCAGACAATACACTACCGAAGAGTGTCAGCGAAAAAATTAAGGTGTACAACTTTTGTTTCATAAAACTAATTTTTAAAGAACTTCTATGTGA
>CALJIY010000260.1 GCA_937973945.1 uncultured Saprospiraceae bacterium
TTACGAAGGTATTAATCCATTCTGCTAAGTATTTAATATCTGCGTTTACGCCAAAGAAGGTTTCCCTTTTGGCATCTTTATCTAAGATTCTAGAATAACCTGTATTCACAGGATTAACAAAAACAATGTCAGCTACATCTAGAATAGAGTAGGGGTTTGTTCTTGTTCCATAGGGTTGTACAGGATAGCCTTCATCATCTATATTCAAAATTTTAGGACCCGTATATGCAACATGCATCCATACCGATGCGGAGCCAGGACCACCATTAAAGGAAATAACTAAGGGTCTAGTAGATCGATCCTTAATCCCATCGCGCTCATAATAAGTATATAATAAGGCGGCAATGGGTTTTCCATCCTCATCCCAAACAGGTTGTGTGCCCGTAGTAGCGGTATAAGATAGGGCTTGCCCTTTAATCGTCGTACTATGTTTGGTTTTAACCATAGTATCTGCGGGCAATTGACGACTCTCTTGTGCAAGTAATTGAAAGCCAATCATGAGGCAAAGGCAGAAAAAGAAATTTGATTTTATCATGTTGTTTGTTTATGAAAGATTGCTGTACTCATTTATAGTTTAAGGGTATCCTTCTAAGCTTGAACAGCTGTGTGAAAGTCGAATTTAGATTCGACGGTGATAAAGCATGGAGCATCAATACCATCGAATCTAAATTTGACTATTGCAAAAACTAAAAGTGTCCAAACTTAGAAGGATACCCTACCCTATTCTAGAAAGTAAATACAATAGCAATGAAACTGCACCTATTTTGTTTAAAAACCCTCTTTATCGTATGTCTATTAAGTCCTATGGAGGCTTTTGCGCAGCCAGCCAATGATCTATGTGACCAAGCCGTAGAAATTGTGGATTTAGAGAATTTTTGCTCTAACGTAGGAAGTTATTCTAATGAAGGAGCGACCAGTTCTGATTTCAGTGGTGATGGAACGTTATCTGCAACAGGAAAAGATATCTGGTTTAGATTTACAGCAATGGCTAGCCATGTTACGATTACCATTAGAGGCTTAGGCACTGGGGGAACCTTAGTTAGTCCAGAAGTGCAACTGCTGCGGGATAATCAATGTGGCAATGAGTTTCAGGTTCTAGATAGCGAAACAAGTGGCTTTTCGGATATTGTAGAATTAAATAAAGGTGGTTTAATACCTGGTGTTTCTTATCTATTTAGAGTTCAAGGGGCAGATGTAAGAGAAGGCACCTTCCAATTATGCATCAATAATTATTTTCCACCGCAAACCCCAGGGAGTGATATTGAAATAGCTTCTTTTCTTTGTGATAAATCTGCTTTTGTGGTTCAACAAATTGAAGGTGCTGGACTAAATGATAATGAAGCGGATGATACCTGCCTAGATGTAGGAGGTGTTCTTGGTGATATTTTTGGAGAGCCTACGGAACAAAGTTCAACTTGGTTTACTTGGATTGCGGCAAATGATGGGACGCTAGAATTTACTTTAGACCCGCTGAATCCTCTAGATGATATTGATTTTGCCCTTTTTCAATTACCAAATGGTATTAATAATGGGGATGGGAAAATTCTTTTACGCTGTATGGCTACTGCATGTGAAGGACCCACTGGATTAAATGCAACGTCCACGGACCTAGAAGAAGATGCAGACTGTGATGAAGGAGAAGATGGCTTTGTGAGAGCTATCGAAATGACAGCAGGAACAGCTTATGGTTTATTGATTAATAATTTTACAGAATCTGGTAGTGGCTTCACAGTAGAATTTGGGGGAACGGGAGAATTTCAAACACCTGAGGCAATCATTACTCCACCAGAGAGTGACCGAGTATGTTTAGGAGTGGATGTGTCTTTTGATGGAAGTAGTTCTTCTTTTAGCAATGGAGAAATTGTGTCTTACGAGTGGGTATTTGGTCTGGGCGCTGAACCTGCTACAGGTATGGGTGCTAACCCTGGTCCTGTTAGCTATGACGTTCCTGGTGAAAAAACAATTGTCTTAACGATTACCACAGATCTTGGTTGTAAAATAACAGAAGTAGTCGAATCTTTTATTCGGGTAGATTCTTGTTGTTTGGATGTAAACATAGTATCAGATTTTACAGAAGTCATTGTGGGAGAAAGTGCGGACTTAAGCACGGATGTGTCCGAAGCTGTTGGAGAAGTAAGCTATCAATGGGCGCCTGCCGATATATTAAGCTGTACTGATTGCCCTAATCCAATGATCACGCCGACAGAAGACGTTGCCGTTTCTGTAATAGTGGTGGATGAGCAAGGTTGCGAGGCGACAGATACCCTTAATGTGGAAGTTAGAATTATTATTGAAGACATTTCTATACCGACCGCCTTTACTCCCGATTTTGATACCACCAATGATCGTTTCAATATCTTAGGCGGTGGACCTGAGGATAGAATTATTTCTTTACAGATTTATACCCGTTGGGGCAATCTAGTTTATGAAGCAGAGGATCTCCAATTAGGCAACGACCATAATAGAGGCTGGGACGGTAATTATAAAGGGGAACGATTGAATCCTGATGTCTATATTTACCATGCCGTGATATTTGAAAGTGGACAGGAAGTGGAGTATACGGGGGATATAACTTTAATCCGGTAAGGGAGGAATGGAGTTGAGGGTAGAACACGGAGGCACTGGGGCACAGAGATTTTTTAGGGAGGTATAAAAGAGCAGAAACAGATCTCTCGTTGACAACTAGACTAGTATAAACCGGTCGTTTTATTTTGACACAGATTACTGAACAGACTCTTAGTAACGACGAAATAATAAGTTGGTCATCTGGACGAGAAGATTTTGTTCTCAGTTTTTCTTAAAAAATCCTTGCATAGCCTAGCTACGGAAGTATTTTTTAAGATGAGCAAACATCGTTTGCGAACCGCAAAGCGGATGGGCTGCATGAGGGCAAAAGATTCCGTCCTAGATGTTCAAGTTATTGTTTTGTCGTTACTTAGCTCGCTAGGCAACAATTTTAATGCTTCCTCAAAACCCTAAGCTATTGATAATCAGTTTGTACAAATTTTAGACATACTCTAAATCTTTTTGAAGTGACCAACTGCAAATTTTAAGTTGTTTACACGCAATTGTATAAATGCTAATAAAAACTCCATAACATGAGAAAGTTATTAATTATTGCGGCCTTCTTTTCATTAGGGCTATTTAGCCAAACCAATCTTTCGGCTCAGGACAATCCGCCTCAAACTAGTTATCATTCTCTTGATTACATTAAAGTTGCTCCCGGTATGTATAATGATTACTTGAAATTGGAAAAAGCATGGAACAAAATCCATACTGCCAATATTAAAGCAGGCAAGTACAATCAATGGGTAATGGATGAGGTATTATATCCAAGAGGTGCCAATGCAGAATATGATTTTATT
>CALJIY010000261.1 GCA_937973945.1 uncultured Saprospiraceae bacterium
ATCTAAGCGGGAGGCCCGTCCAAAAACTGTTTGAGCATGAGGAAGTATACTTCCGAACCGTTTACGGGTGGGCTTGCCAGTTTTTTTGGACTAGCTTTTTTGCTTCTTTTTCAGCAATGGAAAAAGAAGAGTCAACGTCAAGCTTTAAATTTCTTAGTTTACAGTGTCTTTATTATAGTGTTCTGTAATTATAGTGTAGTGCATACCCTCAAGGTATTTATCAATAGATAGGTATAATGGATGGTAATGGAGATGTAAAAATTTTGCCGACTGACTAAGTAGTCAACTGTTTTTTACTTAAATCGATAAAATGAGATTTACAAAAGAGAGGTTAAGTAAGAGAAAAAAGTAAATAATAGTAATAAAATTATATAAAGAATTCTATAACAGAATCCTTTGTCACAGTAACATATAATTAAGTATATGTTATTTTTAATAATCACTTTTTTATCTAAGTTTGGTATGCTAAACTAATCTTTTTTTTGGAAGAATTTAAATAGAAAGGAAGATTTAAACAGGAATACTATTTATTTATTTTTAACTAATAAATCATAACTTGTATATAAACTAATCTACCCATTGAGTAGCATCTGCTCGAAATAGTTGTCCTGCTTTGAGCATAGAAGACTCGGAGCTAATAAAAAACTGCCCATCTTTATCATAACAAATCCCTTCTACTTGTACATGATGTGGTAAGTTGACGCGTTGTTGTTTACCACTGAAAAAAGACTGCTCTGGATAATCCCATAGCCACCAAACAAAAGGAAGAAAACGCCCATTATCATAAAAATAACCTGATAAACCCACTACTCGATCTGCTCGATTAATACTAGCACCTGTTATCGTTCCTTTTGTATCAAATCGTCCTTTTAATTGTGCCGCATGTTTCCCTGGTGTTTTGGGTAAACTATATAATCGGGATTGTTGATCTTTAAAGTTCTTAGAAAATAAGTATAGACTATCTCCTACCGAAATCATCGCCTCGCAATCATAATTATGCCCATGCGTAGGGCCTTCGAAATTAGTTTGGTCAGGATAGGTAAAATGGATCGTATCTACTTCTTGCACCGCTTTGGTTGTTATGATTTCTTGTTTAGCTACTTTGAATATCTTTAAATTCTTCCTAGTACCATGATTGTTACCAAAATCACCAATGTAGATATAGTCGTCGTCTTGCGCCACTTCTTCCCAATCTTCATTATTAAGCCTAGCTATCTGCATGCTTCTTATTAATTGGCCATTGGTAGGATTTATTTCAAAAAGTGCCGCTTGTTTTTTGCTATCATTATGCGTCCAGATGCTTCCATTCCAGTTGATAATACCGGAGCTTTCATCTACTTCGGCAGGTAGGTTGCTGATTACTTGCAGACTGCTATCTATAGGAAAACCTTGTACTTTGGTGGGTAAAGTTTTAGACGTATGCTTACAAGAACAAAAAACAATCATCAAAGAAAGTAATAGGAAGAAGGATCGCTGCATTTTTTTTTTGCGCAAAGATAAAAAAAAAGCCTTCAAACAGTAATTACTGTTTGAAGGCTTTTTTAGAAGTCAGATCACTTTGCTGTCAGATCGTTGCACTGTCAGACTGCCTACGGCTGTCAGTCACACCACGTTTTCAACATCATAAATCTGACACCTGACAGTCTTGGAAAGACGGTCTGACATACTGACGGCTAAAAAATCTACCCGCCCCGACGCACATACGTATGAATATTATGCACATTCTCCACTTTGTCTGCTAAAGCTCTTGCCTCACTATAATTGGTAAAAGTACCGACGCATACCGCATTAGTAGCAGATGCAGTACCTTGTAGAATATACGCTTCTCCAAAACCAAGTGTTTGAATTCTTGATAAACGATCTATTGCATTTTGTTGTACCGAAAAAGTACCTGCGATCACATAATAGGTTCCCGAAGAAGTACTACCAGTATTTGAACTAGAAGACCCTCCTCCGATAAATACACTCGCTGGTGCATTGTCTATATTCTCTGGCGGATTGTTGACATATTCTACCTGTACCGTATTATCTAGTACCTTCACTTCTGTCCGTCTATTATACTGATGATCCAACTCGGAACATTGAACGCCATCCGCACAATGATTCAATAATTGAGATTCTCCATATCCTCTTGCGCTCAATCGACTCGGATCAATTCCTTGCTCTACTAGATAGGCAACCACTTTATCTGCTCTACGCTGAGATAATTGATTGTTATAATCGGTACCCCCTCTTGAATCTGTATGCGATGCTAACTCGACATTAATGTTTTTATAGGTAGACAAAATAGAAGCTAATGTTCTTAATTCATCTACTGCATCTGGACGAATAGACGCATCATTGAAATTATAGTAGATTTTAGCTAATCTAATAATCGTACCATCAGGTATTCCTCCGCTACCATCACCTGGTAAGTTTATCGTCAAAAATAAAGGTGCACCACCATTACAGTTTGCATCGGTCGCTAAGGTCTTGGAAGAAATCACGCCATTCTTAGAAGCGGTTAAAGTATAGTTTTCACCACAAGGTAAACAGACTTCAAAAGCCCCACTAGAACTGGTTGTTACACTTTCTTGCGTAGCGCCATTGCTACTACTTATGACCACATTAGCACCAGATACTGGATTGTTAGAATCATATAAAACAGAACCTTTGATCGTTACACAATTAACAGCTCGATCTAATAAGACCATATATTCATCTCGACCATCCGCCATAGATACAATGATCTGTTTCGGCTGATATCCATCCTTCGCTATATTGACTAGGTAATTTCCTTCTGCCAATTTCAACACAAAAGCGCCTTCACTATCTGTCGTTCCAGTAACAGTTCCTGGTTCTGTAGAGATCGTCACTACTTGACCATTTTCTGTAGAGACCAATTGGATAATATTCCCATTCTGATCTGTAATAATTTCCGTATTCGTTAAGGCTTCTAAATCTACATATTCTATCGTAGAGCTAGATAATTCCGCTCCTGTCGAACGGTCTGCCACAAATACCAATACTTTATTATTCCCAAATCCTGCTAGCTCGCTGCCATTGGTATTCATAGGGCCTACGCCATTGGCACCACCTGCATTATTACCTACCCCAGTACCATCTCCTCCAGCCAAAGACTCGTCTGGTCCTGGATCTTGAAAGATATCTTCCCCTAATGGCACATCAATAAAAAAGCTATAAATATCATCTTGACCCGCACCACTTTCTCTATTGGAAGAAAAGTAGCCGTTTCTTTTATCTCTATCTATAATAAATCCTAAGTCATCGGAAGAAGAGTTGAATTTTGGACCTAAATTTACGGGCGTTGCAAATGCGCCGTCCGCTTCTTTACTAAAGAAAATATCTAATCCCCCCATAGAGTTATGTCCAAAAGAAGAAAAGAATAAAGTACCATCCGCATGAATTTGCGGAAATAGCTCATGTCCAGAAGTATTCACCTCTGGGCCTAAGTTAACAGGCTCGCCCCAAGAGTCTCCAGAACCTTCTACTTTCCATAAATCCATTCCGCCGAAACCACCTGGTCGATTGGAGGCAAAATATAACACTGTATCATCCACATTGATAGAAGGATGCGCATAGTCACTTTCTTTATCATTGAATGACAATTTCTTAACCGCTCCCCATTTGTCTCCTAACTGTTGTGCGGTAAATATTTGCAATCGAATGACTCCATCACTAGACTCTATCGCTTTTCCATCTTCATAGTTATCTCTTGTAAAGAAGATCTTGTTATTCGTCTTATTAAAGCTTAATGGCCCCTCGTGGTATTTAGTCGTAATCTCTTCTGCGAATGGTTTAGGTTCGCCTAACTTACCTTCTCCATCTCGCTTTGCTCTAAAGATAGACATGGTATTTTTACCAATTCGAGAATCTAATAAACCACCGCCACCTACCTTCGTATCGGATATAAAAATGATCCCATTTTCATAAAAGGCAGGACTATATTCCAATGAACCCGTATTGATCTTGGCTTCATTTTCTAAGGTCACGTTAATATCAGGACTCAAAGCATTCTGCGCGACTAGTGCAGCTACTCCACCTAGTATTAGACCTAGTAATAATGTAATTTTTTTCTTCATTAGGATTTCTTTAGTTGCTTCGCTTGTAAATCAGACCGCTGCGCTGTCAGATTCCAACATGTTTTGAACGACACGCTGTCAAGGTCATATATCTGACTTCTGACAGCGTAGCGATCTGACTTCTGACTTCTTATTAAGACGCTAAGCTAATATAGCTCTATTTTTTGAAACGCTAGTCTCACCTACATATATTTTATCTGATCCCCTCTTTTAGGGAATTTTTAACTTTACTTATTCATAGCCTTTATAAAGCTGACTGTTAATGCGTTTTTCGTAACCACCAAACCCGCCTGAATGGAACGGGCAGGTTTATTTGGTAGGTTCAAAAAAATAATAATTAAAGAATTATAGAAAGCCTGCCAAATAAATTTGGCGGCTACGTATGACTTAAATCTATTAGTACAAAAACGTCCTATCAGCCTCTAAAAAAAGAACCGAGGATTACTCATGTTCTTACTCTTCTCACCGATACAGTAATCTAACATAATCTCAATCGTACCACTCGTATGGTCTACGATTTCAAATAATGGATAATCATAAGAAATCCCTAAACCAAAATTCTGGCTCGCTTGAAAGTGGAATAATAAATCTACTGAGTCACTATTTTCATTACTTAAACGGTAAGAACCACCGAAAGTAAATTTATTATCAAACATTAAACTCATATTCAACCCTAGCTCCCATGGTGCGCCTTGAACATATTTGAACATAGCGTTGGGGAAAAGTGCCAACTTACTATCTGTTATTGGAATCAAACCACCTGCCATCGCATAAAAATGCGGATCTTCATTCGCCGCTAAAGGATTATCTTCATTGGCGCCTATTATATTGGATAAAATATTTGGTACCGAAACACCAAAATAATACTCTTCATAACTAACATATAAACCGGCCCCTACATCTCCTTCTAGGGTATTATAGTTTTCGCCTCTAGTGATAGATTCATCGTTGATATTTCTAATGAATAAATCTGGATCACTAAAATCTAGAGAGAATTGTCGAATACTTCCCATTACGCCAAAACGAACAGACAAATCTTCTTGATTGGTCAGATCATAACTATACGCCAAATCTGCTTCCCAATTCTCAATCACGCCTATCGTATGGTGTTGTAAATTAACACCAAAGCCTACCCTAGGATCAAAAAATGGCATATTGAACATGATACCTTGAGAAACAGGTGCTCCTTTAAATCCTAACCACTGGTTACGATATAAACCTTTCACACAGGTATTTCCTCTTGACCCTACATAGGCTGGATTAAACAACTGCTTTGTATGCATAAACTGCGTATACTGCGGCTCTTGTTGCCCCCATGCAATGGTGCTAAATACCAAGAAAAATAAAAATGTAAATATTCTGTTCATAATGTCTAACAATTAGCTGACGAATTATTATTAGAATAATTTGTCGTTAGGTGATAGTGTTTCGCGCCTTTATTTTGAAAGGCTTGCTAGTGTTGTTTTTTGCAATTCATAAATCTGATATCATAAATCATATATCCATCTAGCTCAAACCATGATGGATATATGATTTATGATTTCTGATCTATGATGTATGATTTTTTGCTGCTCTTTCGTAATCAAAAATTCATTTATCTAAAGATAGTCACACAGCCTTTCTTAGGATCCTGATCATCATCCGTTTGCTTGTAGATGAAATAGTATACGCCGTCTGGTAACTCTTCTCCTTTATATAGGCCGTTCCAATCATTATTATAAGGGAAAGACTCATATACTTTGGACCCCCACTGATTAAAGATCATAATACCGCCTCCTTTTGCAGGTTCTGGATTACAAGAGATAATCAAGGCATCATTCTTATCATCTCCATTTGGAGACAATACTCCAGGAATAAAACATTCCTCTGAAGAAACATCTGTATCTATTGTTACGACAGCCATACTACAAAGTTCGGGACAGTCCTCATAACATATCTCATAAGCGACTTGTACCTTTCCAATCCAATCTCGTACAGGTGTAAATAAGAAAGAACCATCGCCATTATTTTGTAAAGTACCCGCCTCATTTTCTACTAGACCACTAACCGCATCAGGTAAACGAATCGTGAAACCAGCTCCAGGCACAAGGGTATCATTGCTAATAACCTCAAATTCCATGGATTCGTTATATAAATTATCTATTTCGTCATTATTCAATTCGGGATCCGTTAAGATAGCTGCGGAAAGAATCGCAGGCTCTGAATCACAACCATTGTCAGACGCAATTACTTGATACCCGCCTCCATTTTCTACAAGTGCATTGCTGATAACCACCATGGAGTCTGTTGATATAAAATCATTGGGTCCACTCCAGTTATAGGTAAAACCTGTAATTGGGTTTACTTCAAATATCAAGTCTTCACCCTCACAGACAATTACTCTTTCCGAAGAAAGAATAGGTGATGCAGGCTTTGCCGTCACTGGTACATTAATCGTGTCTGTTGCTATACAGCCATTAGAAGAGGTCGTCGTTAATACATAATCTCCTCCTCGACCTGATATATCCGTAATAAATGGACTTGGTGCCGTTGCTGTAAAATCCATTGGGCCTTCCCACAAATACGTTACATCTTGATCTATTCCAACATTGGTCGCATTCAATTCTATTCGCTGGTCTGCTGTGGCACAAGTGAATGGGCCATTACTTTCTAAATTAATAGAAGGACTTGGCATGACTTCAATGGTAATAGAGGTATCTGCTACACAGCCATTCCCTAAATCTACTGTATAGGTATACGTGTAGCTTCCAGCTGCCGTAGGCACGGCTACAATCAAACTATCATTGGTATCTGCTGGTATCCCTGCGCCTGCATCAGAAGCGGTCCAACTATAGGTTACATCTCCTTGGTATATATTTCCTTTCAGGTCTATTGCTTGCTCTACACAGGCAACCCCTGGCGAAAATAAGCCAGAAGCAGTTACTGTAGGCGGCGCAATAGAATTAACGGCTACATCTACAATAGCAGAGGCAACACATCCATTCGTAGCAGTAGCTCTCACCACATAACTCCCTGCTTGCAGCGATACGGCATTATTAATAATTGGATTTTGCTCATCAGAGGTATAGCTATTAGGGCCTCTCCATTCCCATGTTTCAATAGGCATGCCTTCTGCTGTTGCCATTAACTCGATTTGTCCACCGCCACATTCTAAATCACTTGCCGTAGCTTCTACCATAGCTGATGGATTGACAACTACTGTTATAGTACTCGTTTCCTCACAGCCGCCTGGCATTGCTGCACTTACGGTGTATTCCCCAGAATTCATTAAAGTTGGACTGTTAATGATTGGGTTTTGTGCATTGGAGGTAAACCCACTTGGACCACTCCAAGTATAAATAGCACCTGGAATCGTCGTTGCTTCCAATCTAACTTCTTGTCCTACACAAACTACATTAGAGGAAATACCTGCCACTACTGGCATTGGTTCATCTATATCGATTCTGATCTCACAGTTTCGAGATTCGCCAGAGTCATTGCTTACTTGAATTTCTAATTCATTCATGCCTATATCAAACAAAGAATTGCTAGCCAATCCTCGAACAATCGTTCGATTAATAGTAGCACTACAGTTATCAACTGCTTCGATGTCGTTATATTCTATTCTATAACTTTCACAATTATCTAAAGCGATAGATCGGATGAAGTTACCTGCATCTTCTACTACTGTTCCGTCTGCCCCGACTCTTACATTGGTCGGACACCTAACGATTAAGGATTGAGCGTCTATAACCGATACAGTAAAATTACAACGAGAGACTTGTCCTGCATCATCTGTCGCCGTATACTCTACGGTTGTTGTGCCAACTGGAAAGAAGTCTAAGGGTCGGAAGTTTTGAACCGTTGTTGGCACCCCACAACCACCTGTTGCAGTTGGTGCATCCCATCCTATATTAGCCCCACATAAATCCAATTGGGAATCTACTGTTATATTACTCGGACAATTATTAAAATTTAAGCCACTAGCACCTGTAATCGTTACTTCAAAAGAACAGCTTGCGGTATTGCCGCCTTCATCAGAAGCGGTATAAGTAACCATAGTGGTGCCGACTGGAAATTGATCGCCTGGATCAAAATTAGAAACAAAGTCGACATTGCCTATACCACAGCCATTTATAAGCCCTGGTGGCGTCCAAGTGACCGATAAATCACAACCTCCTTCTGCTGAAAAACTCACTGGAATATTTTCTGGACAATCCGTTAGTCTCAAAGGCGCTTCGCCTCTTAAATCAACTGTAAAAGCACAGTCATTATTGATATTTCCAGAAGAATCTAAGATCGTATAGCGCACCGTACTTACACCCATTGGAAAAGCATCCCCTGGCTGAAAAGTACTAGATATGATTAACGAAGTATTATCGGTACATATATCTGAAACAACTGGTGGGTCCCAAGTAACCGTAGGATCACAAGTAGTTGCAGCGGATAAATCTTTAAAAGTACTTGGAGGACAAGTAATGACAGTTGGTGCAATTGTATCTCTTACGCTTACCATAAAAATACATTCTGCGATATTAGCAGAGGCATCTATTCCCGTATATTGTACCAATTGATCGCCCAAATCAAATACGGCTCCAGGCGTAAATGTTTGTTGAGTCGTAACAAAACTACAATCATCAATAAAGATGGGTTCTGTCCAAGTTCCTACTGCCTGACAACTATTTTCACTAGTATATAAAACGACTGGTTCCGTTGGACAATTCCCCACCGTAGGCGGCACATTATCTAAGAAACTAAGCGTACCTGTTAAAAATTGAAAATC
>CALJIY010000262.1 GCA_937973945.1 uncultured Saprospiraceae bacterium
AGTGAAAATAATATCTGCATCTCTTTACTCCATCATGAGCTATCCTGTATTCTTCTAATACAGGACAGTACAGGATATGCTCCCCAATCAAATATTATATGTTTATAATATTAATATAAAATCATGAGATGAAATAGTTTATTGTTTGAAAAAGGAAAAGCTGACTAATATTTTCTGATTACAACTTCCGTAAAAGAAAATTCTAAATTGATAATCAGAAAGTTAGAAAGGTAAAGTCTTCTGAGCGTCACTTTTGAAATTATTGAAATAAACCACCTGTTTAGACGATTTTACCACCTATTCTAGATTTTTATTCCGCTTCCTCTACCTACATTTATCTCATAATTAAGGCGCTAGAAAATATACCTGTTTAAAATATTTAGATATGAAAAAGAAGTCACAATTGTTAATTCTGTCTTTTCTAATTTTTGGTGTTTCTCAATTGTTAGGACAAACAGGAGTTATAAAAGGAGTAATAACGGATGCTGTTGAAGGCTCTACTCTTCCAGGTGCAACCGTTCTTATAGAAGGAACGACTATTGGCACTGTTACAGATGTGGATGGGGTTTATGCCCTTAATGGCATCCCCATAGGAAATCAAATGGTATCTATTTCTTTTCTTGGATTTGAAACCAAGACAGTTGCCATTGAAATGAAGGCAGGGCAAACAATTGAGATCAATGAGGTACTTGGAACAGCGGCTATACTAGGAGAAGAGGTCATTATTACAGGTCAGTTGCTAGGGCAAGCGAAAGCAATCAATAGACAACTAAATTCAGAATCCATTGCCAATATCGTTTCAGCAGATAAGATTCAAGAATTGCCAGATGTGAATGCTGCAGAAGCCATTGCTCGTTTACCAGGTGTTGCGATTAATAGAAGTGGAGGAGAAGGTCAAAAAGTAGTGATTCGAGGAATGGAACCCAAGTTTGCTGCCATTACCGTGAATGGAGTTCGATTACCAGCAAGTTCTGCTACTGATCGTTCAGTAGATTTATCTTTATTATCTCCTGAGATGTTGGATGGTATTGAGGTTTTTAAATCTCCCTTACCTGATATGGATGCGGAATCTCTAGGAGGTACAGTGAATTTAAGTCTTCGAAGAGCACCGAAAGAATTTAAATTATTAGCGAAAGCTTTAGGCGGATACAATGAATTAAACGAATACTTAGGAGATTATAAGTTTGTCCTTCAAGGAAGTAAACGTTTTATGGACGATAGATTAGGAGTAGTGGCACAAGGTAGTATTGAACGTTTTAATCGAGGTGGAGATATCATCACCAATTCTTGGTCGCAGGGTAGAACAGATCCTGAAACTGGCATAACAGAAATATTTGGCAATTCATTAACTTTTGAAGATAGAGACGAGCAACGAAAACGCTGGAATGGAAGTTTAAATTTGGATTACGATTTAGGAGATGGGCATAAATTGGGATTCTTTGGTTTGTTTAGTAAGACACAAAGGAATCGCTTCAATATGAGTAACCTCTATCAACCAAATGAACCAGGTATTACCTATCGTGGAAGAGGGATAGATAATGACTTGACCTTGTATACAGGTTCTTTTAGTGGGGAACATTCCTTAGGAAAATTATTTTTGGATTGGAGTCTTTCTGGTTCAAAAACAGAAGGTTCTACTCCGTATGATTTTACGATGCAATTTACGGATAATGCAGATGCTTTTGATGTTGACTTAAATGCAGTTGGTCACCCACAAACCTATTTTGAAGCAGCTAATCCAAATATAGACGAAGCATTTTTGAGAAGAAATAACTTACAAGCAACCAATACCTTAGAGGAAACTAGAACTGCAATTATCAATTTGAAACTTCCTATTAAACTAACAGACGGAATTGGTGGTTATTTGAAATTTGGTGGAAAGTATTATGAGGCTGATCGAGAAAGAGAACGGACCCTACGTGCTGAAAATTTCTATTATCTAGGTGGTAGAGTCACTGCAGATGCAGCCGATGCTTTCGGTTCTCCTCTTGAAAGAACTAATTCAAATAATAGTTTACTAAGTATTAAAAATTTCTTAGGCGAAGCAGACCGTATCTTATTCCAATTGGCAGATGGTACGCCAAGTAACTTTTCAGCGACCCTTGATCCTGATTTAGTCAGAAATTGGCAACGACTTCAAGAGCCTATCTTTAATAATGATCGTTCGGCACTTGTAGATAACTATACACTTACAGAGACAATAACAGCGGGCTATGCAATGTTGAAATTAAATTTCGGGAAAAAATTATCTGTTATTCCTGGATTTAGATATGAATATTCGGATAATGAATATAACTCTGGTTTTTCTTCTATTAATGGTCAGTATGGTGCAAATGGTTTTATTGTTGACACAACTGCTATTGTACAATATGGAGAGTTCTTACCTCATGTACACCTAAAATTTCAACCATTGGATTGGTTTGATATTCGAGCATCTTATTCAAATACCTTAGCTAGACCAGATTATACCTACATTACGCCAAGAGCACAGATTAATAATACATCCACCTTTATAATAGCTGGAAATCAAAACTTACGACATACGCGTTCAGAAAATTACGATTTATTTTTATCTGCCTATAAAGGTGGTTTTGGTTTATTATCAGTAGGTGGTTTTTATAAATCTATTAATGATGTTTTCATTCCTCGAACCATC
>CALJIY010000263.1 GCA_937973945.1 uncultured Saprospiraceae bacterium
CTAAAAGGCGTAGCTTTTACTAGCGTGCTTAAAAATTAAATAATACATGGCCTCTAAGATTTTTTATACACTTACGGATGAAGCTCCAGCTTTAGCTACAAAATCTTTTCTACCCATTGTACAGGCATTTGTCAAACAATGTGATATTGAAGTTGAAATTAAAAATATCTCCTTAGCGAATAGAATCCTTGCTAAATTTCCTTTTTACTTAAAGCCAGAACAAGAAGTAACGGATGACTTAGCTGTATTGGGTGATCTGGTTAAGCAACCGGATGCAAACATTATTAAGTTGCCTAATATCTCAGCTTCTGTGCCTCAATTGAAAAAAACGATTGCAGAGTTGCAAGGAGACGGTTTTGCTATACCTAATTATCCTGACGATCCTGTTGATGAAGAAGATATATTGATTAAAGAAATCTATGACAAGATAAAAGGTAGTGCTGTAAATCCTGTCTTAAGAGAAGGTAATTCAGACAGGAGAGCGCCTAAGCCAGTAAAGGCTTATGCTAGGAAAAACCCTCACTCTATGGGTAAGTGGTCTGCTGATTCTGCTTCTCATGTCTCTACTATGGGATCAGGAGATTTTGCCTCTAATGAGCAATCAGTAACTATTGCTAATGCAGGGAGTGTCAACATACAATTAGTAGGTGCTAGTGGTACGACTATCTTAAAAGAAGCTATTCCTGTTCTTGAAGGAGAGATTATAGATGGAACCGTCATGCGTAAAAAAGCATTGGTTGCTTTCTTTGAAGCACAAATCGCAGACGCAAAAGCAAAGGGTGTGTTATTCTCTCTACATATGAAGGCAACGATGATGAAGGTTTCTGACCCGATCATCTTTGGCCACGCAGTAAAAGTCTTTTTCAAATCTGTATTCGAAAAATTTGGTAAAGAATTGGACGAAGCGGGTGTCAATGTGAACAACGGGTTTGGTAACTTATTGTCTAACTTAGACAAGCTGCCACCTGCTGTAAAAACAAAAGTAGAGGCTGAAATACAAAAGTGTTTTGAGGACGGTCCAAGTTTGGCAATGGTTAATTCCGACAAAGGAATTACCAATCTTCATGTTCCAAGTGATGTAATCATTGATGCTTCCATGCCTGCAATGATTAGAAACTCTGGTCAAATGTGGAATAAAGACGGGAAATCTCAAGATACAAAAGCCGTTATTCCTGATAGTTCTTACGCAGGTATCTACCAAGCGACGATTGATTTCTGTAAAGAACATGGTGCTTTTGATCCGACCACAATGGGAACGGTTCCTAATGTTGGTCTAATGGCTCAAAAAGCAGAGGAATATGGATCACATGATAAGACCTTCGAAATTCCTTCGGCTGGTAAAGTACAAATAGTGGACAATACAGGTACTGTATTAATCGAACATGAGGTAGAAGAAGGAGATATCTGGAGAATGTGTCAAGTAAAAGACCTTCCTGTTCAGGATTGGGTTAAACTGGCTGTTACTAGAGCAAAAGCGACTGGTGTTCCGACCATCTTTTGGTTGGATAAAAATAGAGCGCATGATGCTCAATTGATAAAAAAAGTAAATGCTTACCTACCTAATCACGATACTACGGGTTTAGATATCAAAATCCTTTCTCCTGTAGAAGCTACTAAGGTGTCGCTTCAGCGAATGAAAGATGGGCAAGATACCATCTCTGTGACTGGTAATGTATTGAGAGACTATAACACTGATCTTTTCCCTATCCTAGAAGTAGGTACAAGTGCCAAGATGTTGTCCATTGTTCCATTAATGGCTGGTGGTGGTTTATTTGAAACGGGTGCGGGTGGTTCTGCTCCAAAGCACGTTCAACAATTCAACCAAGAAAACCACTTACGATGGGATTCTTTAGGTGAATTTTTGGCTTTAGCAGTTTCTCTTGAACACCAAGCGAATAAGAACAATAATGCTAAGGCAAAAGTAATAGCAGACGCATTAGATAACGCTACCGTTTCCTTACTGGAAAATGGAAAATCACCATCGAGAATCGTAAATGAGCTAGACAATAGAGGTAGTCATTTCTACTTAGCTTTGTACTGGGCACAGGAGTTAGTAAAGCAAACTGCTGATGCGGATTTAAAAGCGACATTTACGCCAATCGCAGCATCTTTAGCTAGCAACGAAGCAAAGATTGTTGAGGAGTTAGTATCTGCACAAGGGGTTCCAATGGATATCGAGGGGTACTATTCTCCTAATCCAGAATTAGCAACAGCTGCTATGAGACCAAGTGCTACTTTGAATGCTATTATAGACGCGATATAAACCGAAGCCTATTAGGCATTAAAAATAGGTGGTAGCTTCATTGCTATCACCTATTTTTATTTAACAGAAAATCGATATACTGTAGTGGACTCATACGTATCTCCCGGTTTCAAAATAGTCGTCGGAAATAAACTTTGGTTAGGGCTATCAGGGAAATCTAAACAGCAGCAAGAATCGACGCCACCTTATCCATCTCCTCCAGAGTATTAAAATAATGCGGAGAAAATCGAATCACCCATTCCACCCCTTTTTCCTTAAAATCAATCAAACCCCATTCCAAAGTACTCACGCTGTAATATACTTCATGATCATCTAAATGCGTTTTCAAATTTTCTAAAGAAATACCCTCCTTTTTAAAAGTAATTAAATTACCAAGACGACTACCTTTATCATATACCTTAACTCCTGCTATACTACTTAGATTATGTCTCAAACGATTTTGAAGTTCGATATTCCGTTCTTCGATTAAGTCTATTCCAATGTCATTGGCATAGCGAATCGCTTCTGTTAAGCCGACCATTAAGGCATACGATCGCTCCCAAGTTTCAAACCTTTTCGCTGAAGGTTTCATGCTAAATTCGTATAAAGCGGTCCACTTTGCACCCCAACCATCAATCAATAGGGGAGCCATTGTGGACTGTAATACTCGATCTGATACATACAACAAACCCGTTCCTCTAGGGCCTCTTAAAAATTTTCGCCCTGTAGCACTCAAGAAATCACATTTTAATTTTTGTACATCAACGACTATTTGTCCGACTGACTGACAAGCATCTACTAAATACAAAATTCCTTGCTGATGACATATTTCCCCGATCGCAGCCACATCTTGAACCAATCCAGAATTGGTTGGAATATGCGTGATCGCCACCAAGACAGGAGTTTCTTCTGAAAGTAGTTTCTGAAAATGAACCATATCTATATCCCCATTACTCAAGGAAGCTATTCTCTTCACCACCACACCATGCCGTTGTTGTAAGGATATAAATTGAATCTGATTGGAAGCATAATCATTAGAGGAAGTGATAATCACATCGCCATTTTTAAATGGAATAGCGGAAAGCGCTTTTATATACGCATCCGTAGCATCATGTGCAAAGGCTATATTCTTGCTATTACAATTTAATAATGTTGCCGTCTGCTCGTAGAATGCTGCGATTTGTTTTGCCTGAATATCTTCTAATTTATAGCCACCAAATAACTCCTCTTGATGTAAATATGCTTGCACTCTTTTGGTGACGGTATGTGGAGATAAGGAAGAACCTGCGCTGTTTAAAAAAATCTTATTACCGTAATAGGGTAAGTCTTGTCGTATCTTTTCTATATTCATGATTGGAGAGGTATGGAGTTATTAGAACTATACTATAATATTTGAACACGGAGGCACCGGGGCACTGAGATTTTTCGATAGATTTAACAAAGAGAATCGATACTATTCGTTATTTTTTTTACAACGGATTCACGGATTTCAAGCGTGTTATTTAGCCTAATCCGTGAATCCGTGGTAAGTATTATCAATTGATATTATCCCGTAAAATAAGACAAAATACAAACAACAATCACTACCAATAATATAGACACGGCGACATCCAGCATAGAGTAACTGCCTTTGTTCTCCGCTTTTTGTTCTGCTGTTAAAGTACCATAAGCTAAGCCAACAATTTGCCCTGGATTTGGTGCTGGCGTCAACAAACTAACAATCGCGTTCACCACCACACAGCCTAAAAACATGAATATGGCCATGTGTGCGAAATTGATGCCTGCAAAATTAGCCCATAGACCAGTAGAGCCCGCATCAGCTGTTAGTTCTGCAATAATCCTTAGCGTACCAACTAACAAACCAAAGAATAAGGTAGCAATCGCCCCTTGTGCATTCGCTCGTTTCCATAAAATCCCCATTAGGAAAACCGCAGTGATCGGAGGAGCAATGTAGGATTGGACACTTTGTAGATAATTATATAATACACCACCACCGATTTTTTGCATGACAGGTATCCAAAGAATGCCCAAAATAACCACAAAGACCGTTGCCCATCGACCAATATTTACCAACTTCTTTTGAGAAGAATCTGGATACATTTTCTGGAATATATCTACCGTAAATAAAGTAGAACTGGAGTTAAATACACTTGCTAAAGAACTCATTAAGGCGGCCATTAATCCACCTGCTACCAATCCTTTGATACCAGTTGGAAGCAGGGATTGCACTAATACAGGAAACACTTCATCACTTCTATCATAAGAAATAATACCTTTTTCCCTTAAGGCAAAAGCAATGATTCCAGGAACTAAGAAAATGAATATAGGTAAGATTTTTAAGTAGGCGCCAAAAATAGCTCCTCGTCTTCCGATCTCTATATTATGTGCAGCCAAGGTTCTTTGTACAATATATTGATCCGTACACCAATACCAAATCCCCACGATGGTACCACCAAATAATAAGCCCGTCCAAGGATAATCTGGATCATCCATTGGTCGCCACATATTAAAGTGATCGGGACCAACGGTAGCTCGTAATTCTCCCCAACCACCAATTGCATCAAATCCTTTGTAGGTTAAAAATAAGGAGCCCAAAATCAAGACAACCGTCTGAAACGCTTCTGTGTAAATCACCGCACGCATCCCTCCCAGAACGGTATAGATGCCTGTAATAATAACCGTACCTAAGGCACCATACAGAAAAGGAATATCTAACAATTGAGATACCACTACCCCACCTGCATAGATGGTTACCGATACTTTTGTTAACACATATCCTAAAATGGAAAATAAAGAAAGGAACCACCTAGATCGGCTATCGAAGCGTTTTTCTAAAAATTCGGGCATGGTGAAAACCCCACTACGCATATAAAAGGGCAAGAAAACCCAGCCTAATAACAAGACAATCCATGCATGTAATTCATAATGGGCCAAGGGCATTCCAGACTCTGCCCCTGTTCCTGCCAAGCCTACCACATGCTCTGACCCAATATTGGAAGCAAAAATAGAGGCACCAATCACAAACCAGCCTGCCTCTCTGCCCGCTAAAAAATAATCCTCTGTATTGTCCTGTTTTTGAAGAATGACCCAAACAGCTACTGCAAAAAGAATCGCAAAATAACCACCTAACACCAGATAATCTAAGGTTTCTAAACCAGCCATTGTAAATCAGTTTTTTGTTTTGTTTTGAATTACGTTTATTAGGACCTCAAAATGGAAATAAATGCCGAAGTACCCAAATGTTACCTATTATTTTTACAAATTTGGCCCAAAACACAATATTTGTACTATTTTTGCATGTTTTTAAGATAGCATTGAAGTTATTTAGAAGGATACCTTTTAAACAACTTCCTTATTAAAAATCTACTTACGACCTAGCTAGACGACATATTAATGACTTCCTACCAAAAATCGCTTTTATTTGTATGGTTTGCTTTTGCAACAATCACTATGCTTTCCTGCAATAAAAAGTCAGCTCGATCTATCGGTGAAACTTCCAATCCAACTATCCAAGATACCCCTCCGAAAAATATCCAATACAATGGTTATAGACTGGAATTAGTCAATATTAGCGTAAAAGAGGAAAAAGGAAATGTGCTAAGGGTGATCGGAACGATTATTAATACAGGTAGGAATAAAGTGGTTTTGCCATCTAAACATGCCCAAGACTTGGTGATAAATATAGATCAATCTTTGGAAGAGGCGGGTTATATAGAACTTTCTGAGTCAATTAAAGCTCGATTATTAAAACAAAAATTAAATCTAGAACCAGGCCAAATGGCCTATAATACTTCTTTGGGAGTCAAGAAAGTTAGGAAAAGTGCTACATCAACAAGTGCCGAATACGTATCACGTCCAAGTACAAAAGAAGTTCCCACGCCAAAGCCACAGGAAACAAGCGAAATTGAAAAGGAAGAATTTTCAGAAAAAGGAAATAAATCTGTTGGAGAAGAGGCTTGCCCAGATTTGGTCATAGAAAGTTTTAGTGTCACCAAAAGGAAGAAAAAATACGCAGAAATCACCTATACGATTGTCAATAAAGGGACGGCTCCTGCCCCATTATTTGGGGAAGACAAAGCAGTGGAAGATAATATAGCAGTAAGAGCTTATGCGTCTGGAACCGCCAAATTGTCCAGAGGTGACATGATTTTGGGTGGCTCCTTTATAGAAAAAGGCTTGAAAGCTCAAAAAGGGATATTACAACCTAATGAATCTTATGTTGGAACTTTCCGAGTTGATATTAGAAAAAAGACTCGGCACATGCCTTACTTAATCATGTTCGTCGATACTTACCAAGGCATTTGGGAATGTAATGAAGGGAATAATGTGATGAATATTACTTATCGTTAATTCACGTGTCATTACTGCGACAAAAGCTTTACAACAATATTGGTGGTTGATTGGTTACATTAGGAAAGTGATAAGCACGATTTTTTCTACTAATTCACTAATTGAAAACGAATACACTAATTTTTGCATTACTCACTATTAGAATTAGTGAATTGGTCTTTAATTCGTGTATTAGTGGTCATTCTTCTCAAAAAGTAAATAATGAAAAATATATCCATCCTATGCGCTGTTATTTTATTTGCGGCGATTAGCCTTGCCTTCTCTTGCAATCAAGCAAAAGCCGTTACAAATAAAACGATGACTAATAAGTCTGCTGCAATAACGACTAAAGGAGATACTATCAAAAAAATAGTAAAATCGGAGGCAGAGTGGAAAGCGGAATTATCAGATGAAGCTTTTTATGTATTAAGAGAACAAGGCACCGAGCGGGCCTTTACAGGGAAATATTGGGATAATAAGAAAGAAGGTATCTATACCTGTGGCGGTTGTCAGTTACCCCTTTTTAGTTCGGCTACTAAATTTAAATCTGGTACTGGTTGGCCAAGTTTTTATGAACCCCTAGAGGCTGCTTATGTGGAAGAAGATGTCGATAATAGCTATGGGATGCGTCGTGTAGAAGTACACTGTGCTAGATGTCATGGACACTTAGGCCATGTATTTGATGATGGTCCAAAGCCTACAGGTTTGAGATATTGTATTAATTCTGTTTCTTTGCAGTTTGAGGAGCAATAAATAAATTATAGAGGCCGTATTATAGGAGCTTTAAGAACACGGAGGCACAGAGGCACGGAGAATAATTTAACTCTGTGCCTCTGTGTTCTTAATTCAAAACCTAACATAGCCTCCCAAACTCAGCACATGCGTATAATAGGAGGTCAATTCAAAGGAAGAAAATTCTATCCACCAGCCAAAAACTGGCCCACACGGCCCACCACTGATTTTGCTAAAGAAGGTCTATTTAATATCATCCATAATAATTTTGATTTTGAAGATTTAAAAGTACTTGACCTCTTTGGAGGGACTGGTAATCATAGCTATGAATTCATTTCTAGAGGATGTACCGATGTAACCTATGTTGACAAATTTGGTGGCTGTATAGCTTTCGTCAAAAAGACAGCAGCCACATTAGACATTGAAGATCATATCCGAATTGTTAAAAGTGATGTTTTCAAATTTATGAAGCGCGAAAATCAACAATTCAATTATATTTTTGCAGGTCCACCCTATCCCTTGCCGACACTTAACACGATCCCTGATAAAATATTTGAACACGATCTACTAAAAGAAGGCGGTTGGTTTGTATTGGAGCATAACCCCAATCACGCCTTTGAAAATCATCCAAGATTTAAGGAGGTTCGGAACTATGGGAAGACTTTGTTTAGTATTTTTGAGTAAGACGGATTGTTAATCCGTCCACGTTATATTTTATAAAAAGCGGATTAACAATCCGCCTTACTACATACTATGACTAATAAAGAAATAGCTAGCGTATTTAATGAATTGGCTAGCATAATGGAACTACACAAAGAAAATCCTTTCAAAATAAGATCCTATAAAAGTGCGTATGTTACGCTTAGAAAATTGGATACGCCACTGGTAGACATGAGCGAGGCAGACTTAGCGGGTATCAAAGGCGTAGGCAAAGCCATCAATGCGAAGATTAGAGAATATATAGAAACAGG